>JAGWVP010000054.1 GCA_018970825.1 bacterium
CGCCCGCCTCTCGAAGGAATTCTCCGCCGTCCTCGGGCAGAGCGATGCCGCTCGGAAACTCCAGTCGCTGCCGAGACGCGTCTTCCTCTTCGGCACGACGTCCCTCGCACCCTCGGTCATCGACGCCCTGCGCGGCCTGGGACGGCACCTCGACGTCCGGCTCTTCCTGCTGAACCCCTCCCGCCAGCTCTGGTCGGACATCCGGTCGCGTCGCGAAATCGCTCGGGACAAGAGCGGGCTGGCGCCCGTCGAGGGACACCGCCTCCTGGCGTCGCTCGGCACGCACGTCCGCGAGCTCCACGAGCTGCTCGTCGACCAAGGCGACGGCTTCGACCCCGAGTCGCCCGACTTCGTGGATCCCGGCACGACCACGCTTCTCCATGCGATCCAGTCGGACATCCTCGACGTGGTTCAGGCGGAGCGCAGGGTTTTGCACCCCGAGGACGACTCGATCCGCCTGCACGTCTGCCACGGGCCGATGCGCGAGGTCGAAGTCCTCCACGACCAGTTGCTCGCGATGTTCGCGGCCGACGCGACGCTTCGTCCCCGCGACGTCGTGGTACTCGCTCCGGACATCGAGGCCTATGCGCCGGCGGTGCAGGCCGTCTTCGCCGATCGCAAGCGCACGCCGGCGGATCCGCCCCCGCTTCCCTTCACGATCGCCGACCGGAGCCTCGTCTCCGAGCAACCGGTCGTCTCCACCTTCTTCGACCTGCTGGAGATCGCCGGAGGTCGCTTCGAGGCGAGTTCGGTGCTCGACCTGCTGGAGTGCAACGCGCTGCGCCGACGCATCGGGCTCGACGACACGGCGGTCGACGTGGCTCAGAAGTGGGTTCGCGACGCGAACGTACGCTGGGGCGTCGACGAGTCGACCGCCGACAGGCTCGAGTTGCCGAAGCGGCGGGAGAACACGTGGAGATTCGGGCTCGACCGCCTCTTCCTCGGCTACGCGATGTCGGGAGAGGAGACCTGGAAGGCGCCGTCCGACGACGGGATCGTCGTCCCCCACGACGAGGTCGAGGGCACGGAGTCCTTGATCCTGGGTGCGCTCTCCGCGCTCGTCGCGCGCCTGGTCCGGATGGACGAGGAGTTCCGGGCCCCCGCGACCGCGGCCCGGTGGTCCGAGCGACTCTCGGAACTCCACGAGGACCTCTTTCGTCCGGACGCGGACGACGGCCAGGCCGCGGTCCAGTTGCGACGGGCGATCCGGGCGATCGGCACGAACGCCAAAGCGGCGGGGCACGCTGCCGAGATCGGGCTCGACGTCGTCCGGTCGGAACTCGCGCGGCTGCTCTCGGGACCCGGGCGGTCGGGCCAGTTCCTCGCCGGATCGATCACCTTCGCCTCGCTCCAGCCGATGCGCAGCGTCCCTTTTCGCGTCGTCTGTCTTCTCGGACTGAATTCGGACGTCTTCCCCCGCGTGCAGCGACCGCAGGGCTTCGACCTGATCTCGCGCACGAAGCGCATCAAAGGTGATCGATCGAGGCGCGACGACGACCGCTACCTGTTCCTCGAGGCCATCCTCGCTGCCCGGGATCGCCTCTACCTGAGCCACGTCGGGCTCGACGAGAGGGAGAACAAGGAGATTCCCCCGTCAGTCGTCGTGAGCGAATTGCTCGACACGATCCTCGACGGCTGGACGACGGAAGACGCGCCGTCGGGAGAGGACCCGGCGGCCGAGGCCGCGGCAAGGCAGTCCGTGCTGGAGCACGTCCGGATGGTGCACCCGCTACAGCCCTTCAGCCGCAAGTACTTCGACGAGAGCGTCGGGGACCCGCGCTTGTTCAGCTACTCGCGCTCGATGTGCGAGGCGAGGAACGAGGCCGACGGGTCGACGACGAGGGCCAGCAAGCCGCTCGTGACCTCGGTCCTGCCCCCGATCGAGTCGTCCGGGAAGCCCGAGAGGGACATCGAGATTTCGGAGTTCCTCCGGTTCTTCGAGCATCCGACGAAGTACTTCCTGCGGAACCGACTGGACATCCGACTGGACGGTCCGGAGGTTTCGCTCCGGGACAGCGAGCCCCTGGCCGTCGACGCGCTGGAGAGCTTCGACCTCCGCCGGCTGATTCTCGACGGCCGGGAAGACGACGGCGCGAAAGAAGACCTGCGGGAGTCGTTCCGCGCGAAAGGTCTCCTGCCCCCCGGGAGCATGGGGGACCTCGAGTTCGACACCGCGTGGAGCACCGCCCAGGACATCCGGGCCATGGTTCTCGAGGCGTGCAACGGAAGCGAGCCGGTCCGGGTGCCCGTCCACGATCTCCAGGTCGGTGATTACCGCTTCACGGGGTTTCTCGAGCGCTGCGCCGACGGGCTCTGCGTCATCGACTCCCGCGCGGGAAAGGTTCGCCGCAAGGACCAGATGGTGCTCTGGATCAAGCATTTGCTCGCCCTCGCGTCCGGCCGCATGGGTTCTTCCAAGTTCATCGGCATTGAGGATACTCCTTTCACCCTTCCGGCCCTGGGCGAGAAGGAGGCAGCGCGTCACCTGGTCGAGCTCGCGCGGCTCTTCGACGCGGGCAAGTCCCGACCTCTGCGATTCTTCCTGAACACCTCGTACGAGGTGGCGAACGGAAAAGATGGTGACTCCGCCTGGATCTCGACGCAGTTCGACCCCGGCGAGTCGGACGATCCGTGGATCAAGTACGCGTTCCGCGGGGCCGACCCTCGCACGGACTTCCCGATCGAAGGTGATGAGACCTTCGACTCGATCGCCCGCGCGATCTGGGGACCGTTGATCGAGGCAACTCGGGCGGCTCCTCGCGGGGGGAGACGAGCGTGACGCCCCTCGACCTCGAAGAAGTGACCCTGTCCGGCCGCAATGCGATCGACGCGTCGGCCGGAACGGGGAAGACGTACGCCATTTCCCGGCTCTATCTGCGCCTCGTGCTTGAATCCCCGCTGCCCGGCGACGAAATCGTCGATCGGATCCTCGTCGTCACCTTCACGAGGCCAGCGGCAGCCGAGCTGCGTCAGCGGATTCGAGAGACGCTCGTCGATGCGCGATCGATTCTCGCGCGTCGACTCTCGGGGGAGGCTGTCGGTGAGGACGTTCCGATCCTGAGGAAGATCCCGGCAGAGAGGCTTGCCGGCTCCGTCGAGAGGCTCGACCAGGCCCTGGCAGGCTTCGATCGCGCCGCGATCTGCACCATCCACTCCTTCTGCCAGAGCGTGCTGGCGGACCATGCCTTCGAGGGCGGCCGCCTTTTCGAGGTGGGGCTCGAAGCCGCCGACCAGGGACTGCTGCGAGAGGTCTTCGAGGACTACTGGCGGATCCACGTCGCCACGACGTCTCCGCAACTCGCCCGGTTCATCCGGGCCGAGTCCTCGCTACGGTCCCCGGAAGAACTGCTCAGGGAACTCAAGTCGTTCGTCGGGATGACGGGCCTCGACATCCAGCCCGACACCCTTTCGGGGGATCTCGACGAATTGGCGATCACCGCGGCGGTCGCAGAACGCGATGCGGCCTTCGAGGCCGCGCGCCGAAGTTGGAACGAGTGTCGACCGGCATACCGAGACTTCGAGGCGGGAGCGGCGATCGACGGCTCCCTCGTCGAGCGTGCGGGATCCTGTGTTCTAAAGGGGAACGTTTTCCAGGAGAAGCACCGTCCGGGCTATCTGCAGAGCGTCGACAAGGCGTTTGCCGACGCCGCCGTCGCTTCTCATCCACTTCCAGACCTGAGGATCATCGACCGCGCGAAACTCGAGCAGAGCATCAAGAGCGGCACCTTGCCGCTGCTCGAGATCTTCGTCCGACACGCGGCGCTTGCAGCTGCGGACTCGCAACTCGCCACGAATCTTCGCGAGTACGAACTCCATCTTCGGCGGCGCCTCCTTCCCTGGGCGGCGGAGGAGGTTCGGCGGCGCCGCGAGCAGCGCGGGGTCCAGTCCTACGACGACCTTCTCCAGCACCTTCTCGACGCCCTCGATGGGCCGAGCGGAGAGCGCCTCGCCACTCGTCTGCGGAATCGCTACCCCGCCGCCCTGATCGACGAGTTCCAGGACACCGACCCGGTCCAGTTCCGGATCTTCGACAGGATCTACCCTACAGGCGAGGAGGGCGGGACGCTCTTCTTCGTCGGAGACCCGAAGCAAGCGATCTACGGCTTTCGACGGGCCGACGTGTTCGCCTACATCGCGGCTCGCAAGAGCGCGGCGCGCCGCTATTCGCTCGGGGTCAACCGGCGCTCGACGAAGCGCCTCGTCGATGGGGTCAACGCCCTCTTCGTCGAGCCCGCCCCGTTCGTCATCGCCGACATCGCCGCGGATCCCGTGGAAGCCATCGGCGACGAGAAGCGAGGCGTCTTGAAGACGCCGGGGGACGAGTCGCCGCCCCTGCGGTTCTCGTTTTTCGCCAAGTGCACCGTCGAGCAGGCAACGCGGAGCAGCGTCCGCGAGACGGTGCGCCAGATCGTCGGACTCCTGCAGGGACCGTCCGCTGCCTTCATCGAGGGTGGCCTCGACCCGGGACCCATCCGTGGAGGCAGCATCGCCGTCCTCGTGCGCACCAACCACCAGGCAAGGCGGATCCGGAAGGCGCTCGGCGAGGCAGGCGTGCCGAGCGTCCTCGCCGTCCAGTCTTCCGTCTTCGGTACCGACGTCGCAGCCGACCTGGAGCTGGTCCTCGACGCCGTCCGCGATCCGAGCGACGAGCGGAAGATGGGTGCGGCTTTCGCGACCTCGCTTTGCGGCCTGAGTGGTGAGGAGGTCGACCTCGCACGCCGGGAGCCGGGCTCGGCGGCCGCGGATGCCTGGGTCGACCGGGTGGAGCGTTTCCGCGGATATCATCGTCGCTGGTCGACGAGAGGCTTCGTCGAAATGTTCCGAGACCTGGTCGAGGGCGAAGGCATGGCGCCCCGGGTCCTTGCGGCTCCCGACGGCGAGCGCCGACTCACCGACCTGCTCCATCTCGGCGAGTGCCTCGGTTCCGAGGCGGCAGGAGGCAAGCGGCGGATCGAAGCGCTGATGAACTGGTTCGCCTCGTCTCGCGCCGACGCCCGGGACGAGGCTCCCGCGGACGACGACGAGCGGCGAATGCGCCTCGAGAGCGACGAGGATCTCGTCCAGATCGCGACGCTGCACAAGAGCAAAGGCCTCGAGTACGACGTCGTCTTTCTCCCCTTCGCCTGGGACTACAAGCTCAAGGCCGGGGATCCGCCGAAGGGCAAGCACCGGAAGAAGACGCAGGACTCGCCGGTCCTCTATCACGACGCGGAGGCGGGCGAGTTCGCGGCCGGTCTCGACTTCGGAGGGAAGGCTCGGGAATTCCATCGCCAGCTTGCTCGCATGGAGGAGCGGGCGGAGTTCCTGCGACTCTTCTACGTCGGCGTCACGCGAGCGCGACACCGCTGCCAGGTGACGTGGGGTGCCGTGAAGGGGAACGAGGCCTCCGCACCGGCGTGGCTGATTCATCGGCCGCGACTCGGCGCCGACGTCGCCGGGCCCGCGATCGCAGCCGACGACACGCCGAGGGCGCGCACGATCGCCGAGCTCGAACGACTCGGCAGGATCGACAAAGCGCTCGACACCCGAAACGACGAGCAACTCTGGGAAGACCTCCTCGCCCTCCAGGCACGCGCCTCCGACAGCATCCACGTCGAGCGAGTTCCTCCCGCGACCGGCGACCCGCTCCCGCGTCTCGAAACCACCAAAGCGCCCGCGACCACCCTCTCCCCCCGCACCTGGACGGCTTCGCACACCCCCTCACCCGCGAGGATCCTGAGCTTCTCCGCGATCGCGAATCGCAAGGGGATCGGTGCGTCGTCCGCGCAGATCGCGCAGGCCGCGGAGTTGTCCGAGAATCCCGATCACGACGGGGAGTCGGAGACGACGGAGGAGGGAGCGCCCGTCGCGGACGACCTGTCGAAGCTCCCGAGCGGGCGACTCGCAGGCAAGTGCCTGCACGACATCTTCGAGCGACTTCCCTTCGAGGCACTCGACCCGGAGGCCGCCGACGAGGCCCTCGTCCGCGCGGTCGCGAACGAGTCTCTCGAGGCCTTCGACATCCGGGACTCGGAGGCCAGGGTCGACGTCGTCACCGAGACCGTTCGGCGGACGGTCTGCGCTCGTCTCGAACGCGGCTGGCGCCATCCCGAGACCGCGAACGCGGATGGGCCGTCCCCCGCGACGCCGATCCGCCTCGCGGGGCTGCCCGTCGCCCGCCGCGTCCGCGAGCTCGAGTTCCACTTCCCGCTGCAGTCGGTCGACGGGAAGGCCTTCGCCGCCGCCATTCGCAAGGATCCGGCGTGCGCCGAGCTGTCCCCGGTGCTCGACGCGAGCCTCGAAGGCTACCTGAAGGGCTACGTCGACCTCGTGTTCCAGGGCGATGATGGTCGGTTCTACGTCGTCGACTACAAGTCGAACCGGCTCGGCGACGGCCTGTCGGCCTACGGTCGCGATGCGGTCATCGCCGACATGGAGAAGCATCGCTACCCGCTGCAGTCGCTCATCTACACGCTGGCCCTCCATCGACTCCTCCGGCAGCGCCTCGGCGACGCCTACGACCCGGCGACCCACCTCGGCGGTTCGTTCTACCTCTACCTGCGAGCGATCGACCGGGTCCGGAACGACCCCGGGGCCGGGATCGTGTGGCTGCGTCACGACCTCTCCGCGCTTCGCGCCCTCGAGGCCGCCGTGGAGGCGAGACGGAAGAAGGACCGGGTATGACGAAAGCCGCAGCCCCCATGACGCCGACGGTCGCGCTCGCCGGAGCGGAAGAGCCGTTCCGGACGCTGGCCGAAGAACTCGGCCGTGCCGCAGAGGATCGCGACGCGGGATCGATCCAGCTCGCGGTCGAATTCGCCCGCTCCATCTCGCGGATGGCGGGCTCGAACCGTTCGATCGAACTTCTCGCGGGCGCGGCCCTGGCGAGCCTGCGCGTGAGCAGCGGTCATTCCTGCGCCGATCTCGGTGCATTCTGGGAAGCGCAGCCGCCGACCACCGCACCGGAGTCGCAGAGGCCCATCGGCGCCGACGATGCGCTGCGCGGGTGCCTCCCCGAGGGCTTCACCCTCGAGGCCTGGAGGGAGGAGCTCCTGCGGAACCCGGGCATCGTCTCGCCGCCGCCAGCGGACGACGGGCCGCCCCGGTCACCGCTGGTCCTCGACTCCGCGAATCGGCTCTACCTCGCTCGCTACTGGGTCTACGAGCGCGAGGTGGCGCGGGAGCTCGTCCGGCGCTCGAGGGTCACCCTGGAGGTCGACGAAGCCGCTCTCGAAACCGCCATCGTCGAGTCGTTCGGCCGGATCCGCGGCGACGACGCGACCCCGGAAGCCGGTCCGGACCTCCAGCGAGTCGCCGCGGTCGTCGCCGCGACCCGGTCGCTCTGCGTCCTCTCCGGCGGGCCCGGCACCGGGAAGACCTCGACCGTGGTGCGAATCCTCGCCGTGCTGAGTCGCCTCCGCCTCGGTCGAAGGGAGGAACCCCTGCGCATTCGACTCGCGGCGCCGACCGGCAAGGCGGCCGCGCGCATGAAGGAGTCGGTCGAGAAGGCGCGCGGAGCGCTCCCCGAGGAACTGCAAGGCCCGATCCCGGACCAGGCGCTCACCATCCATCGCCTCCTGGGCTGGCGGTCCGGCTCGATCTACTTCCGCCACGACGAGGAGCGGAAGCTCCCCTACGACGTTCTCGTGGTCGACGAAGCGTCGATGGTCGACCTTCCCCTCATGGCGAAGATCCTGCGCGCCTTGCCGGAGGAGGCACGGCTCGTGCTCGTGGGGGACAAGGACCAGCTCGCCTCGGTCGAGGCGGGGTCCGTCCTGGGCGACCTCTGCTCGGACGACTCGCCCGAAGCTCCCCGCGTCGGCGGATCGCGCGCCGGCCTGCGCTTCAGTGCCGAGGCGCGGGCTCGCTACGGCCGGCTTTCCGGGCAGTCGCTGCCGGACGCCGACGCGGCGGAGAGCGGAAATCCGCTGCGCGACTCGATCGTGATCCTCGATCGCAATTACCGCTTCGAGAGGGACGGCGGGATCTACCGTCTCGCCGAGGCCGTGCGCAGGCGATCGACGGACGAGGCCTTCGAGGTGCTCACCGGCGGCAAGCAGCCAGGCGCGGTCTTCGTCGAGGTCGAGACGGCGAGCGAGCTCGCATCGAAGATCGCGGAGAGGGCCCCGGAGGCCTGCCGGGCCTATCTCGACGCGGCGAACGCGGGAGACGATTCGAAGCTCTTCGAGGCCTTCAACCGCTTCCGTCTCCTGTGCGCCGTCCGCCAGGGCGACTTCGGCGTCGAGCGAGTGAACGTGACCGTCGCGAACGTGCTCGCCAAGGAAAAGATGATCACCAGGCGCGGCGAGTGGTACATCGGACGTCCCATCATGGTGACGCGCAACGACTACTCCCTGAACCTCTTCAACGGCGACGTCGGGATCCTGCTGTCGCAGGACGGCCGGGACCAGGTGCGCTTCGAAGACGGCACCCGGAAGGGGCAGTCGCTCGCCCCCGCCCGCCTGCCCGCCCACGAGACCGTCTTCGCGCTGACGGTGCACAAGAGCCAGGGCTCGGAGTTCGATGACGTGGTCGTGATCCTGCCGCCGAAGGAATCCCGCATCCTGGGCCGCGAACTGCTCTACACGGCGATCACGCGAGCGCGGGAGAGCATCGAGATCTGGGGAACGAAGGACGCGCTGCGAAAGTCGATCGAGACACGGCTCGCCCGGTCGTCGGGCCTCGCCGACGCGATCCGGACCATGGCCGCGGAGGTGAGAGGGTGAAGATCGTCGCCTGCGCCGACGTCCATCTCGACAGCCGGCTCCGCGGCCTCGACGCCTACGAGAGCGCGCCGAAAGAGGCGATCCGAGGTGCCAGCCGCGCGGCCCTGCGCAAGGTCGTCGACCTCGCCATCGAGGAGAGGGCCGTCGCATTGCTCGTCTCCGGGGACCTGTTCGACGGCGACTGGGCCGACTACCGTACCGGGCTTCACTTCGCCGCCGAGATGAAGCGGCTCGATGCGTTCGGCATCCGGGCCTTCGTCGCATGGGGCAATCACGACGCGGAGAGCAACGTATCTCTCAACCTCGCGTGGCCCGGAAACGTCCGTGTGTTTCCGTCCGATGCGGCAGCGACGGAGCGGTTCGAGATCGAAGGACTCAGGCTCGCGATCCACGGTCGCAGCTTCCCGCAGCGGGACGTGACGGAGAATCTCGCGCTCTCGTACCCGGCTCCCGTCGCGGGGCACCTGAACGTCGGCATGCTCCACACGGCACTCGAGGGCGACGCCCAGCATGCACGCTATGCCCCCTGCAGCCCCGCGGAACTCCTCGCGCGGAGCTACCAGGGCTGGGCCCTCGGCCACGTCCACCAGCGCAGGATCGTCGCCGACGGCGCCTGCCCGATCCTCTACCCGGGCAACCTCCAGGGCCGCCACGTCCGGGAGACGGGGCCGAAGGGGTGCGCGGTCCTGACCGTCGAGGATCGGCAGATCGTCGACGTCGCGTTCCGGAACGTCGACGTGTTTCGGTGGAGCGTGGCGGAAGTCGACGTCTCGTCGGCGGTCGACCTGGATTCGGTCGCGCGGCTCGCCGCCGACCTCGTCCGTGTCCACCTCCACGAGGCTGCCGGGAGGCCGCTCGCGTGCAGGGTCCGGCTCGGGGGACGCACGGATCTTCACGACGAGATGGTCGATCGGCTCGCGGAACTCGAGAACTCGATTCGATCGACTGCCCCCGCCGACGCGTGGATCGAAAAACTCGAGTGCAGGACGTCGCCGGACCGCGAGCAGTCCGATCCCGGCCCCGACCGAACGGACGCGCTGGCGGAGGTCGAGCGGACGCTCCGGGAGATCGAGTCGAACCCGGGCCTGCTCGCGGAGCTGCTGCCCGACCTCGCCAAGCTCGCCGGCAGCCTGCCCGCGGAGATCCGGAACGATCCCGAGGGGCCGATCCGTCCGGCCGATCCGGATTGGGTCCGCGCACGGATGGAGGAGACTCGGTCGATCCTCACGCGCAGGCTCGCCGGTACCGGGAGGGAAGACGCGTGAGGCTTCTGGAACTGCGTCTCGAGCGCTACGGTCACTTCGAATCGGTGACGCTCCCGCTGGACGCGACGGGGTGCCGGCTGCACGTCATTCTCGGCTCGAACGAAGCCGGCAAGTCGACCTTGCTCGACGCGATCTCGGACCTGCTCTTCGGGTTTCCCGCGAGATCACCCTACGGTTTTCGCTTCGACAACAAGCTTCTTCGAGTCGGCGCGGCGATCGAGAGCGCGGACGGCACGCGTCTCGAGGTCGTTCGGCGCAAGGGCACGAAGAACACTCTCGTGACGGCGGACAACGAGGCCGTCGACGACGCGATTCTCTCGCGGATGCTCGGCGGCGCGACCCGAGCGGTGTTCGAGGACCTCTTCGCGCTGAACGAGGAGCGGCTGCGCGAAGGCGGCAGGGACTTCGTGGCGGGCAAGGGCAACGTCGGCGAAGCGCTGTTCTCGGCGAGCGGTCTCGTGGCGGACGTGCGCAAGGTGCTCGACAGGCTCGACACCGAGGCCGCGAAGCTCTGGGCGCCGAACGTCAAAAAGGCCGTCGTC
This sequence comes from bacterium, assembly GCA_018970825.1. Lineage (GTDB taxonomy): Bacteria > Desulfobacterota > Binatia > UBA12015 > UBA12015 > REEB422. Next base: position 10,513 of record JAGWVP010000054.1, read on the forward strand.
CCGAGTTCACTGGTGCACATCGCCGAGCTCGAGAAGGAAAGAGCGAAGGTGCAGCTATCGGTCGCGGCCTGGCAGAGATTCTCCCGTGAGGCCGAGAGAGCGTCGGCGGCGGCCGAGAAGTGCGAGCAGCGCCTCCGCGAGCGCAGGCGCGAACGCGATCGCCTCGAGAGAATCCGCAGGTGCAGCCGCCCGGTCCAGGAGCTCCGGGCCTGCGAGCAGGTGCTGGCGGAACTCGCGACCGTGCCGCTCCTGTCGGAGATCCCGGTCGCGCAGCGGGGCGCCGCCGAAGCCCGCCTCCGCGAGGCCGAGGAGAAGCTCGACGCTTCGAGAGTCGCGTCGACGGAACTCGAACGCCAGCTGGGCGAATCCCCCCCGCGAGCACCGATCCTGGACCACGCCGTCGACATCAGGCTCCTCGGCGAGAGGCGTGCCGTGGCCAGCAAGGCACTCGCCGACCTTCCGCGGCGCGCGGTCGAGATTTCCAACTGCGA
>JAGWVP010000713.1 GCA_018970825.1 bacterium
AAGGCACTCGCCGACCTTCCGCGGCGCGCGGAAGAGATTTCCAACTGCGAGGAGTCGATCGAGTCCCTGGGACGAGAAGCCGGGCTGCCGGGACTCGGGCGTGACGGGGAAGGCCTGCCCGCGGAAGCCGTCGTCGAACGCGTGCGTCGCATCTCCGGCGAATACTCGGGAGTCGAGAAGACCGTCGCGGCGGCAGAGTCGAACCTGCGGGAGCAGGCCGACGACCTCCGGAGCAAGCGCACGGCCGCGGAGCAACCGCTGCCTCCCGATCCGGCATCGCTCAGAGCGATCCTCGAGTCGACCGCCCGGTTCGTCGATCATTCGGCCCAGGCCGAACAGGCGAGGCAAGATGCCCGAGCCCGACGGGAGGACGCCGGGTCGAAGCTTCTCCGCCTGAATCCGGCCACTCCCTCGCTCGATGCCCTCCGAACGATGCCCGTGCCTCTCGACGAGACCATCGGTCGACACGAGGGGGAGCTTGCGGAGTGCGAGCGGGAGGTACGGACCGCGAAGGAGCGCATCGGCAAGGTCCGGCACGAGCTGGAGACCCGGCGACGGGATCTCGCGACGGCGGAGGCCGCCGGACGCACCTCCACCGAGGAAGCTCTCCGAGAGGCTCGCTCACGCCGCGAGGATGCGTGGGCTCGACTTCGGGACACCGTGGTCGACGGGTCTGCAGGTCCTTCCAAGCGAGAAATCGGCGAACCCCTCGCCGATGCATTCGAGGTCCACGTGCGGGAGGCGGACTCGATCGCCGACGCGCGCTACCGCGACGCGAACACCATCGCCCGCATCGAGTCCCAGAGGGAGGAGATCGCGAGGCGCGAGGAGGACGCGCACGAAGAGTCGGAACGGCTGCATCGCGCGGAGGGCCGCCACGCCTCGGCGAAAGCCGCGTGGGCCGAGGCCTGGCTCGGCACAGGGGTCGTTCCGCTGCCCCCCGCCGAGATGCGTCTCTGGAACGCGCAGCGAAGGGAGATCCTGGATCTCCTGTCCTCGGCCGATGGACTCGAGAGCAACGCCTCGAGCCTCGCGAAGCAGGAAGCCGCCGCGGCAGACGACATTGGTCGGGAACTGGCGGGCCTCGGCATCGAGAAGCCGCCGGGGGCTACGAGCCTCACCGGTCTTCGCGCCCATGCGCTCGCCTGGGCAAACCGCCTCGATGCAGGGCGCGTGGCGCACGCCACCGCGGCCCAGGCGCTCGAGGACGCGAGGATCGGCCACTCGAAGGCCGAGAGGGAGTGGGCAGACGCGGTCCGTGCGCGGGACGAGTGGAAGCGCACATGGGATTCGGCGACGGCCCCGCTCGGGCGCGACACACCGCTGGATCCGGCCGACGCGGAACTCGTTCTCGGCCGGATCGACTCGGCCAGGACCGAGAAGCGCGCGCGACGGGACCTCCTCGAACGAATCAAGGGCATGGAGAGGGACGTCGAGGAGTTCCGGTCGGAGGCACTCGAACTGGCTCGCGTCGCCAGGCTCGATTCGTCGTCGACGGACCCCATCGACCTTGCCGATGCGCTCCTCCGTGAGCTCGCCACCGCGGAGAAGGAGGAGCAGGCGCGCACCGGACTCGCGGAGAAACTGGAGACGAGCCGCCGCGACGAGCGTTCCGCGGAAGAAGCAGCCCAGAGGAGTCGCGACGAACTCGCGAAACTCGCGACGTTGCTCGGGACCGAGTCCGCGGCGGGCCTCGCCGACGCCGAAGCGCGCGCGGAAAGGAAGCGAAGCAAGACGAAGG
>JAGWVP010000714.1 GCA_018970825.1 bacterium
GAGCGACTCCCCGGATCTCGGCTGCTCGAGACGGAGGACGAGAGTGTCGGCTTGCGAAGACGTGGGAATCGACGACGGATCGATCGTGGTCAGGTCGATCACCTCGAAGAAGTCGCGCACGGCGCGGAGGCGCGCCGACGGCTCCGTCGGCTCCGTGCCCGCGCTGAACTCGACCGCCTTCTCGGCGGCCCCCCAGGCTTCCTCGTCGCCGGTGCGCGCGACGTTCGACGCGAACAGGAAGTCGAGCAGGGCGTCGCGCGGCGAGTCGAGGGTCGTGGGCGGAAGCGGCGTACCCTCGTGGTGCGCGCCGTAACGCTGCCCGGTCCACCAGCCGTGGATTTCGCCGCGCCCCGCGAAGGACTTGCCGTCGTCGCCGAGCAGCAACTCGATCGAGCCGGACTGGTCGCCCTCGTGCCAGGTACCGTCGAGCCGCCGTTCACTCGCCGTCGCCTCGACGTGCCCCTCCTGCGGCTCGTAGGTGCCGGTCACGCGGTCGCCTTGCTGCTGCAGCACGAGCCGCCCGCCGCCGTCGGAGCGCTGGACGTCCCAGCTGCCGCCCCAGGTCTCGTTGTGCTGCGGGGTGCGTCCGCACGAGAGGAGCATGCACGCGAGGATCGCCAGCGCCGACCGAGGCTTCACGGCCGCAGAGGTAACAACATCTCACCGCCCGGCTCCAGCGAAGGGCATCGTCGCCGGGCGGGGGCGGCCGACCGGCGCTCGATGGGCGGGCCGGCGGCCCGGCGACGGCCTGCGCGCGCGGTCGGGTAGCCTCAGCCGGGCTCGTCGAGCGCATCCCACGGCATCGCTGCCGTGATCCAGTGGGTGATCTTTTCCTCCTGGTCGTTGCGGTGCAGGTGCCGGGGCGGCTGCGCGAAGGTCGAGTACGGGCGGCAGCGGATCGCGACCCGGTCCTCGTCCTTCGCCATCGTCGCGACGACCGGGCGCGCGGCCTCGGGGAGCGGCTCGCCCGACATCCGTCCGGCCACCGCCATCATGACGTCGACGACCAGCGTCGGCTCGTCGTCGACGCGGGCGTCGCAGTACACCTGGAGGTAGGCGAACGGCCAGCGCTCGTCGAGGATGCAGAGGCTCACCTTGCCCGAGCGAGCCACCGCTTTCGCCTTCGCGCGACCGCGCATCGTCGAGACCAGCAACTCGTCCTCGTCGGTCGGGACGTAGTAGACGATCGACATCGACGGGCCGTCGGCGCGGCGCGCATGCCCAAAGACGCAAGTCGGTGCGTCCGCACGAACTCGCGGCGCTCCGACGGCAGCATGTCGCGGTCGGTGGGCGCGACCATCGGATCGCGGGACAGGGGAAGGATCTTCATGCGGCGTGTCCTCCGGTCTCGGCGTCGATCGACGGCGCCGTCTCGTCTCAGCGCGTCAGTAGCATGCAGCCCGCGACCGGGCCGCCGCCGTTCGCGACGGCGACCACCTCGCAGTCGGGCACCTGTCGCTCGCCGCACTCGCCGCGCAGCTGCCGGACGGCCTCGGCGAGGAAGCCGAAACCGTGGAGCCGCCCGCCCGAGAGCTGTCCGCCCCAGGTGTTCATGGGCAGCGCCCCGCCGAGTTCGATGCGGCCGCCCTCGACGAACGGCCCGCCCTCGCCGCGTCCGCAGAAACCGAGCGACTCGATCCAGGTCAGCGCGAGGAAACTGAAGCCGTCGTAGAGCTGGGCGCAGTCGACGTCGGAGGGCCGAAGGTCGGTGCGCGACCAGAGCTGCGCGCCCGCGTCCCG
>JAGWVP010000055.1 GCA_018970825.1 bacterium
TGGGGGCAGTTCGTCGCGACGGGGACCTCCGCCCGACAACTCTGGCGCAATCGCGGCGACGGGACCTTCGAGGACGCGACGCTCGAAGCGGGCCTCGTGCCGTTCGCGAGCCCGAACGGCGTTCCGCAGGTCGACCTCTCGTTCACCGGCAACTTCGCCGACCTCGACTCCGACGGCTGGCCCGACCTGCTGGTGGCCGCCGACTACGGCGGCTCGGGAATCCTGCGCAACCGGGGCGACGGCACCTTCGAGCGAGTCGTCGGAAACGGCGTCCCGAACGACGAGAACGGCATGGGCGCCGCGGTCGGCGACGTCGACGGCGACGGCGACCTCGACTGGTTCGTCACCTCGATCTGGGATCCCGACGGCGTAGCCGAGGGAGCCTGGGGCGTCTCGGGCAACCGGCTCTACCTGAACGACGGCAGCGGCCTCTTCACCGACGCGACCGCCACGGCCGGCGTGCGCGAAGGTTGGTGGGGCTGGGGCGCGACGCTCGCCGACCTCGACGCCGACGGCGATCTCGATCTCGCCCACGCAAACGGCTACGGCTACGCGCCCGCCTCGACCGCCTTCCGCTCGGATCCGACCCGGATCTTCCTCTCGAACGGCGACGGCACCTTCGTCGAGAGCGCCGCGGCGCTCGGCGCCGCCACGACCGGCAACGACCGAGGCATCGTCGCCTTCGACTACGACCGCGACGGCGATCTCGACCTCCTGCTTTCGAGCAACCACGTCGGTCCGACGCTGCTGCGCAACGACGGCCCCGGCGGTCGATCGCTCTCCGTGCGCCTGCGCGGGTCCGGTGCGCTCTCCGAGGGCATCGGCGCTCGGGTCCGCGTCGTCGCCGGGTCGGCGGGCGCGGCGCAGGTGCGCGAGCTGCGCGCCGGCAGCAACTACGCGTCGCAGGATCCTGCCGAGGCGTTCTTCGGCCTGGGCTCGGCCAGGGAGGCCGGGCGGGTCGAGGTGTCCTGGCCCGGCGGGGGTACGACCGTGATCGAGCACGCGGCCGCGGGCGGCATCGTGCTCGACCCGCCCTCGGGCGATCCGGCCTGTTCCGTCGACGCCGCCGACAACCCCTGCATCACCGGGACCACGTCGACCTCCTCCCGCAACGAGTGCCTGCTCGAGTGGCGTGTCCGCTCCGCGGAGATCCAGCGCGACCCGCTCGGCCGGCCGAGCGCGCGGGTTTCCTGCCGCGAGGGCGACCCGGCGTGCGACGCGGGCGGCGCCCCCGGCGCGTGCGCCTTCACCGTGACCGCGTGCACCGCGAACCGCGATCCCAGGCTCGCGTCCTGCGCCGCGGGCGACGTCGCGTCGGTCGACGTGCGGGCGCCTCGCCGGTCGAGCCGCAGCGCGGCCGAGCGCGCGGCGCGACGCCGGCTCGACGACGCGCTCGGTGCCTCCGGCCTCCTCGGCGTCGTACCCGGGGTGTTCCGCAACGCGACTCCCGACCGCTGCGAGGACGTTCTAGTCGAGGTTCCGCTGGCCGGAGCCGGCACGAGGGCGGGCCGGATGGCGCTCGAGGTGAAGGTCGCGTCGGGCGACGGGCGCACCGACTCCGACAAGCTCTCGCTGGCCTGCCTGCCGCCGGGCTGATCGACGCTTTCGCCATCCCGCGAAATCTGCGAGGGAGACCCGTGCGAACGAGGTCGCGGCGCTGGCCGAAGATCGTCGGGGGACTCGTCCTCCTGCTCGCCGCCTTCGTCGGCAAGACGCTGTGGGACGCGGGGGCGTTCCGACGCATTTCCCCGCACTTCGCGGGGCGCTGCCGCGAGATCCACGGGGTGGTCGGGCCGGAGGACGTCGTCGTCCACCCGCGGACCCGGATCGCCTACGCGGCAGGCTACGACCGCCGCGCCGCCGAGCGCGGCGAGCCCTCCCCCGGCGCGATCTGGTCCTGGCCCCTCGACCGACCGAACACCGCACCGCGGAACCTGACGCCCGCGGCCGGCATCGACTTCCAGCCGCACGGCCTCGGTCTCTGGCTCGCACCCGAGGGCGGGCGCGACCGGCTCTTCGTCGTGAACCACCCGGCGCCGGGCTCGGGCAAGCCGAAGCACTCGGTCGACGTGTTCGAGATCGACGGGGAGACGCTGACCCCGGTCGCCTCGTGGAGCGATCCCGACCTGCTCGTCATGCCGAACGACGTCGTGCCGGTGGGACCCGATCGCTTCTACCTGACGAACACGCACGCAAACCCGAAGGGATTCGCGCAGAACCTCGAGACCTACCTGCAGCTGCCACGCGCGAAGGTCCTCTACTTCGACGGCGGCCGCTTCCGGGCGGTGCGCGAGGGAGAGCTCTTTCCGAACGGCGTCGCCGCGAGCGCGGACGGGAAGCGTATCTGGGTCGCGTCGACGACGGGCCGTGAGGTGAAGGAGTACGAACGCGACCCTTCGAGCGGGGCCTTGCGCTTCGCACGTTCCTTCTTCGTCGGCACGGGCGTCGACAACATCGACGTCGATGCCGCGGGCGACCTCTGGATCGGCTCCCACCCGAACCTGCTCGCGGTCCCGCCGATGCTCACGGATCCGTCCGCGAAGTCGCCGTCGCAGGTCGTCCGCCTGCGCCCCTCGACCGGAGAGGTCGAGGAGGTCTTTCTCGACGACGGCTCGCGGATCAGCGGGTCGAGCGTGGGCGTGCACGTCGGCGACCGGCTGATCGTCGGGCAGATCTTCGGGGACTTCCTGCTCGACTGCACGATGGAGCGCTGAGGAAGCCGCCGGGCGGGCCCCGGCTTCGACCTCTGGACGAACACGGGCGACCGGAATAGGAATCCGCTGGCGCCCCGACCCGGCGCCGCCCGGGGAAGGAGCGAACCATGCCGTTCAACCACGTCGCCTACGCCGCCAGCGACATCGCGGCGACGCACGACTTCTACACGCGAATCATGGGCTTCCGCCTCGTGAAGACGAACGTGACCCCGACGCCCACCGGGGGGTGGTCTCGTCACGTGTTCTACGACATCGGCAACGGCGAGATGATCGCCTTCTGGGACCTGCACGACCGCGAGATGGCGGGCTTCCGGGCCGACCATGCGAAGAGCCTCGGGCTCCCGGTCTGGGTGAACCACGTCGCCTTCGACGCACCCGACCGCGAGGCGCTCGACGCCCACCGCCGTCGCTGGCAGGAGAACGGCATCGAGGTGCTCGAGATCGACCACGAGTGGTGCATCTCGATCTACGCGCTCGACCCCAACGGCATCATGGTCGAGTTCTGCTGGCTCACGCGCGCCTTCGAGGAGAAGGAGATCACCGACGCGGTCCCGCTGCTCCTCGAGCGCAAGCCGCGATTCGACGAGCCCGGCAACGTGCGGGTGCACCCGGCCCTGCGCGAGACGCCCGACGGCCCGTTGCGCTCGGTGACGCTCGCGCCGCCGGAGGCGGTGGAAGCCCGGCCCTGACTCAGTCGCGCAATCTCACCAACTCGACCCGCAGGTCGCGCGGGCGGGTTGCCATCGCCTTCGGCGCTCGACGGCGACGTTCGGCGACGAGCCCCGGACCCCGGGGCGCCGGCCGGTCCGGCAACAGGGCTGCCGGGGGGCACGGGCCCGCACGCGGACCGGGGCGATGCGCGCGACCGGCTTCGTGCGGTCGTTCCCGCCGAAGGCTAGATTCCCCCCGTCGCCCGGGGCCCTCGGCCGGCGCCTCGCGGCGGAGTGGTCCACGGACTCGCTCGGGCCTCCTCGCGAGCGACCTCTTCCAGGAGCGGCCTTGCGGATCCTGCTCGAAACCATCTTTCGCGTGACTCCGACGTCCAGCCGCGACGGGAACGGCCGCGCGGTTCGGTTCTCGAGCCGTCGTGCCCGGGGGGTCGCTTGAGGCCGGCCGGAGGGGCCCCGCTCGTCGGCATCGTCATGGGCTCGCGCTCGGACTGGCCGACGATGCGGCACGCCGCCGAGACCCTGCGCGCGCTCGGCATCCCCTTCGAGGCGGAGGTGGTCTCCGCGCATCGCACGCCCGATCATCTCTTCGCATGGGCTTCCGCCGCGGCGGATCGCGGCCTCGAGGTGGTCATCGCGGGCGCGGGCGGTGCCGCGCACCTGCCGGGCATGCTCGCGTCGAAGACGCTGCTGCCGGTGCTCGGCGTGCCGATCGAGTCGGCGGCGCTGCGCGGCGTCGACTCGCTTCTCTCGATCGTGCAGATGCCCGCGGGCATCCCGGTCGGCACGCTCGCGATCGGCCGCTCCGGTGCCGTCAACGCGGCGCTGCTGGCCGCCGCGATCCTCTCGCGCGGCCGACCCGAGATCCGCGAGGCGCTCGAGAAGAGGCGACGCGGCGAGACCGCGGACGTCCTCGCGCATCGACGCCTCGATCTCGACGAGGACCCGTCTGCGTGAAGCGCGTCGGGGTGCTCGGCGGCGGGCAGCTCGCGCGGATGCTCGCTCTCGCCGGGCTGCCCCTCGACCTCCGGCTCCGCGCGTGGGACCCGGCCGCCGATCCCCCGGCGGCGCCGGTCGCCGAGCACGTCCAAGGCGACTGGGGCGATCCCGCGGCGCTCGAACGCTTCCTGCGCGGGCTCGACGTCGCGACGCTCGAGCTCGAGGGCGTCCCGGTCGCGACCGCCGAGGCGGTGGCCGCGCGCGTCCCCCTGTGCCCCTCTCCCCGAGCGCTCGCGGCGACCCGCGACCGACTCGAGGAGAAGCGCCTCGCGCTCGCCCACGGCATCGCCACGGCGCCCTTCGCCGCGGTGGACGACGAGGCGAAACTGGTCGCGGCGCTCCACGAGGTCGGCCTGCCCGCGGTGCTCAAGCGACGCACGGAGGGCTACGACGGTCGCGGGCAGGCGGTGGTTCGCGACGCGGCCTCCGCGCTCCGGGCGTGGCGCGATCTCGGCGGGGCACCGTCGGTTCTCGAGGGCTTCGTCGCCTTCGAGCGCGAGGTCTCGATCGTGGCGGTCCGGGCCCTCGACGGGCGCGTCGCCTTCTACCCGGTGGTGGAGAACCTCCATCGCGACGGCATCCTGCGGCGAACGATCGCGCCCGCGCCGGGCGTGTCCGCCGAGATCGAGACCGCTGCGCGGGACCTCGCCGCGCGGCTCCTCGAGGCGCTCGGGTACGTCGGGGTCGCCGCCTTCGAACTCTTCGAAGTCGGTGGCCGTCTGCTGCTGAACGAAATCGCGCCGCGGGTCCACAATTCCGGCCACTGGACGATCGAGGGTGCGTCGACGAGCCAGTTCGAGAACCACCTGCGGGCGGTGACGGGACTGCCGCTCGGATCGACGGAGCCCCTGGGATTCTCCGCGATGTGCAACCTGATCGGCGACGTGCCCGATCCGGCGGCGCTGCTGGCGATCCCCGGCGCGCACCTCCACCTCTACGGCAAGGAGCCGCGGGCCGGTCGCAAGATCGGCCACGTGACCGTGCGGGCCACCGATCGGGACGGCCTGCTCGACGTCCTCGGCCGCGTCGAGCGGGTGATCGGGGGGACGGCCTAGGCCACCTGTCCCGTGGGGTCGCTCCTCTAGGGCGGCCCGATCGAGGTCGTGAGCGTGTACGGACCGGACTGCGAGCCGCTGAACGACTCGACCGCGACGAACACGTCGACCGCGCCCGCCGAGGAGTTCGTGAAGCTCGCGCTGTCGGAGTCCCCCGAGAACCCGGAGTCGCTCCCCGCGACGCAGATGCGCGGACTGCCGCATCCGCCCGAGAGCATCAGGTTGATCGACGGATCCCAGGCGCTCGTCGGGACGACGGTGGCGACGAGCTTCTGCCCGGCCGGGACCGTCACGCGATAGAAGCGCTCGGCGCCCGCCGTGCCGGCGCAGCCGGACCCGCTCCCGTAGTCGTTCTCGAATCCGATGGTCGTGCCCGTCACGGTCCCGGCACCGATCGGCGTCGCACTGCTGCAGATCTCGGCCGCCCCGGCCGGAGCGACGGTGGTCGCGAGATCGAAGGTGCCGGCGCCGGCCGGCGAGAGCGACTCGACGACCACGTAGACGTCCGTTGCAGCCTCCAGGACGTTGGTGAAGCGCGCCGTCTCGGCTCCGCCCGTGCCCGCGAGGTCGCTCGCGGCGACGCAGGTCCGCGTCCCCTCGCAACTGCTCGCGAGCATCAGGTTGACCGAGGGGTCCCAGGAGCTCGTCGGAGCGACCGTCGCCGTGAGTCGGTGGCCGGCGGGCAGGGAGACGCGGTAGGTGCGGTCGGGACCGGCGGCACTCGTGCAACCGGTGCCCGAGCCGTAGTCGTTCGCGTAGCCGACCGTCGTGCCGGAGACCGTGCCCCCGGCGACGAGAGGCGCCGTCTGGCAGACGTCCCCGGCCGGAATCGGGGGCGCATCGTCGAGCGACGTGACGAGGTTGAAGCCGCCCGTCGAAGCCGCAGAGGCACTGCCGACGAAGACGTGGATGGTCTCGAACGCGTCGCTCCGGTTCGAGTAGGTGACGGTGTCGACGGTCGACGCCGTCGCCGAGTCGGCTCCGGCGAGGCAGGTGCGGCCCGAGGCGAGGCAGGCGGACGCGAGCCGCCCGATCGAGAGGCCCGCATTGAAGCCGGCCGCTCCGAGGACGCTCGCCGTGAGGCGCTTGTTCGGCGGGACCTGCACGGCGTACACGCGGTCCGACCCCGCGGTGGCCGAGCAGTTCGTGCCCGAGCCGTAGTCCCGGTAGTACCCGGCCGTGGTGCCGTCGATGGAAGCCGGTGCGGCGAGCGAGGTCGCATTCTCGCAGGTCTCACCGGCGGGCATCGGGGTCACCTCGGTCGTGAGCGTGTAGTTTCCCTGCAGGGTCGCGCTCTAGGAATCGACGAAGAGGAGCAGCGTCCGGTCGGAAGCCGACGTGTTCGTGAAGATCACGACGTCGGGCGTCGAGGACGTGGCGCTGTCCGCCCCGGCGAGGCAGACGCGGCCCGAATTCGTGCAGGCGGCCGCCGGGTCGCCGATCGCTGCTGCGTGTCGGGACTCGTGTCCTTGACCCACAGCTTCGCCTTGTTGCCCGGCGGAGGGAGACCCTCCACCTCGAAGGAGAGTCCGAAGCCGCCGCTGCGGGCCGCGCGCGGCGCGACGGTCAACTTCGAGCCCTTGGTCGACTTGTTGCTCCAGAGGGAGAGGTCGCCCGTCTCGAAACCGTCGTCGAACTGCGTCGACGCGGCGCCCGCCGGCCGTGCAGCCAGCAGGCCCAGCAGCAGGGCAGCCAGGAGTCCCGACCGTCCGGTCATGCGGCCCGGTTTAGACTCTCCGCGAGCGGGCCGTCAACGAGAGATCTCCAAAATCGAGGGGGAGTCGCATCCCGGGCGCGGGCGACCGCCGGCGGGAGTGAGTCGGTGGCCTCTTTGCTGCCCGGTTCGTGGGCAGCCAGGGGCCCGTCAACGCCGAACGCGCACCGAGCCGCCCGGACCGACGACCTCGTAGTCGGCTAGAAAAGGCGGGGCTTCGGACGCGGCGAGCGCGCGTCCGAGCCACGGCAGCGACCGGAGCGCGCCGGCCGGAACCCTCACGCGCTCGACCGGGACGTGCGTCCCGAACAGGAGATCCCAGAGCGGCGTGGTGACGCCGTGGTTCGCTCGAGGGTTGCGGAAGTGGTGATCGAGATGGTGCCGTGCGGCCCACCTGCTCCAGGCCGATCTCGGCCCGTTCACGTGGATCGACTGGTGCACGACCTCGTAGAGCGTCCAGCCGGCCGCGACGCCGATCGTCGCGCCGACGCCGGCCCAGGCACCGAGGGCGGCGCCGACGCCGAGCAGGACCGCAGACAGCACCGGAATCGCGCCGCGCACCTTCAGGGCGAACGGGGTGAAGTAGAGAATGTTCGCGTGGTGGGCGAGATGCTCGCGCGAGGTGAGGATGCGGCCCCTCGGAAGGTGCCCGAGCCAGAAGTGGATCGCGTACTCGAGCAGCGTCCAGCCGACGAGGCCGCCGGCCAGTCCCGCGAGGGCGCAGATGGCGTCGGCGCTCGTCACAGCCGCCCGAAGAAGTCGTTGCCCTTGTCGTCGACGACGATGAAGGCGGGGAAGTCCTCGACCTCGATCTTCCACACGGCTTCCATCCCGAGCTCCGGGTACTCCAGCACCTCGACCTTTCGAATGTTGTCCTGCGCGAGGATCGCCGCGGGGCCGCCGATCGATCCCAGGTAGAAGCCGCCGTGCTTCCTGCAGGCCTCGGCGACCGCCGGCGAGCGGTTGCCCTTGGCGAGCGTGACGAAACTGCCGCCGTGCTGCATGAAGAGGTCGACGTAGGAATCCATGCGGCCTGCGGTCGTGGGGCCGAAGGAGCCCGAGGGAAGACCCTTCGGCGTCTTCGCGGGCCCCGCGTAGTACACCGGGTGGTCCTTCAGGTATTGCGGCAGCCCCTCGCCGCGGTCGATGCGCTCCTTCAGCTTCGCGTGCGCGATGTCGCGGGCGACCACGAGCGTGCCGGTGAGCGCGAGGCGCGTCTTGATCGGGTGCCGCGAGAGCTCCGCGCGGATCTCGCTCATCGGACGCCGCAGGTCGATGCGAACGACGTCGTCCGACAGCTTCGACTCGTCGATCTCGGGCAGGAAACGGGCCGGGTTCGTCTCGAGCTGCTCGAGGAACACGCCTTCGCGCGTGATCTTGCCCTTCGCCTGCCGATCGGCCGAGCACGACACGCCGATGCCGATCGGGCAGGAGGCGCCGTGGCGCGGCAGCCGGATCACCCGGACGTCGTGGCAGAAGTACTTGCCGCCGAACTGCGCCCCGATGCCGGTGCGCTGGGTCATCTTCCAGACTTCCTGCTCGAACTCGGGGTCTCGGATCGCGTGGCCGAGGTCGCCCCCGCGGGTCGGGAGGTCGTCGAGCGCGCGACAGCTCGCGAGCTTCACCGTCTTGAGCGTCGCCTCCGCGGACGTGCCGCCGACGACGATCGCGAGGTGGTAGGGTGGACAGGCCGCGGTGCCCAGCGTGCGGACCTTCGCGTCGAGGAACTCGAGCAGCGACTTGCGATTCAGGACCGCCTTTGTCTCCTGGTAGAGAAAGGTCTTGTTCGCCGAGCCGCCGCCCTTGGTGACGAACAGGAAGTGGTACTCGTCGCCCGAGGTCGCGTAGAGCTCGATCTGGGCCGGCAGGTTCGTTCCCGTGTTCACCTCGTCGAAGAGATCGACCGGCGACATCTGCGAGTAGCGTAGGTTCGTCTCGACGTAGGTCCGGTAGACGCCGCGGGCGATCGCCTCCTCGTCGTTGCCGGGCGTCCAGACGCGATGGCCCTTCTTGCCGACCGCGATCGCGGTGCCGGTGTCCTGGCACGACGGCAGGATCATGCCCGCCGACACGCAGGCGTTGCGCAGCATGTTGAGCGCGACGAACCGGTCGTTGGGCGAGGCCTCGGGGTCATCGAGGATCTTGCGCAGCTGGGCGAGGTGGCCCGGGCGGAAGAGGTGGCTCACGTCGTGCACGGCGTCGGCGGCGAGCCGCGTGATCGCCGCGGGATCGACGACCAGCATCTTCTCGCCGCGGAAGGTGTCGATGCCGACCCAGTCGCCCTCGAGGCGGCGGTACGTCGTCGTGTCCTCCCCGTGGGGGAACATCTCCTGGAAGCGGAACTCCGGCATGGCTGCTCCTGTCGCGACCGGGCGCCGGACGGCGACCCGCGGCGGCGGTCCCGACCGCGGCGCCGCCGCGGCGGACGATACCCGACGCGCGGGACGAATCCACGCGGGTCGGGTCCGCCTCAGGGCGGCGGCCCGCCGGGGCCCGGCGGCCCTTCCGGCCGGTGCGCGAGCATGTCGTCGAGCCGGCGCGCCTGGGCGGGGTCGAGCAGCGGGCGGATCTCCTGCTCCAGCTCGGCCCGCAGTGCACGGATCCGCGGCAGCGTCTCGCGGACCAGCGCTTCCATCTTCTGCCGATGGCGATCGATGATCGGCCGCGCGAGCTCCATCTGCCGGCGATCGAGCCCGAGCCGGTCGTAGGGTCGCGGAACGAAATCGGGGTCGCGCTCGGGGCCCGGCGGGCCGCAGAGTCCGGGCGGGCCCATCGGCGGGTGCATCCAGCGCGCGAGCGGGAGCCCGGTCGCGACGCCGGCCGCGAACACGCCGAGGCAGACGATGGCCGCCGCGAGAAGCGGACGTCGGGTCGAAAGGTCAGTCGACATCGGGGGCCTCCAGGGCGCGCAGCACGTCCTCGCCGTGCGGCACGCCGCCGTTCTCGGCCCAGGCCGAGAGGACGTCGATCGGGTCGCGCGACGCGACCGTCGCCCGTGGTCGCGGGGACGCGGACACGAGGATCCAGGCCGCGGCCGCGGCGGCGCAGGCGGCGAGCAGCGCCCGCCGCCCCTGCGCGGCGATCTCGTTCGAGAGAGCCCGGCGCGCGCGCGCGGCCGCGAGCGAGACCTCGACCGGCGACGCGGCGCGATCCAGGATCGCGTCCACGGCCCGGTCGAGCCGCGCGCGTTCGACGAACGGGTCGAGCGGAGAAAGGTCGATGCGGTCTTCGTCCCTCACGGGATCCTCCTCCGGGTGCGTCCGGCCACCTCGTCCGGCGCGGTCTCGCCGAGCCGCTTGCGCATGGCGCGGCGTGCGACGAACAGGTGCTGTCGGGACATCGTCTCCGAGATGCCGAGCGCATCCGCGATCTCGGCGTGCGTCCACTCCTCGAGGTCGTGCAGCAGGACGACCTCGCGCTGCGCGTCGCCGAGGACCGCGAGCGCGTCGAGGAGGCGCCGCCGCGCGAACGGCTCCGACTCCCGATCGACGTGGCTCCTCGGCGCGTCGAGCCCTCCCACGAGTCGCAGGCGGTTCGACGTGCGGGTCGCGTGCGCGATCGCGCGGTTGCGCACCGACTGCAGCAGCCACGCGGGGAAGCGCTCCGGCTCCCGGCACTGGTCGAGCCTCTCGAGGGCGACCACGAGCGACTCCTGCGCGACGTCCTCCGCGTCGGCCGGGTTGCGCAGGACGGAGAGTGCGACCGCGTAGGCGGGACGCAGGAACGCGCGGACCAGCGCCTCGCGCGCGGCCCGGTCGCCTCCGCGTGCCCTCGGCACGAGATCCGCGAGCTCGCCTTCCTCCATCACGCCCGGTCCGTCCCGGCGAAAGACGCCCGGCATCC
>JAGWVP010000775.1 GCA_018970825.1 bacterium
CCAGAGCAGCACGCTCAGCGACAGGAAGGTCAGCAGGAAGACCCATGCGACCTGCGGTGCGTAGCTCATGATGGAGGAGAACAGGTACGGGAAACCGGTGATGAGGATCTCGTGGTTCGCGTCCTCCTCCTTCGCCTTGATGTCCGCGAGGCGCTGGTTCAGGTAGTTGAAGTCGAGCTTCTCCTCCCAGAATCCGGCGGTCGCGAGCGCCGCCGAGTCGTCCTCGGCGACGTAGACGCCGTGGATGCCCTTGGTCGCGTAGACCGCGAACTTCACGCGGTCGGCGTCCTCCTGGGTCTGCGGCACGCCCGGGTAGAACACCTCGCGGATCTGGATCGACCCGCGGAAGGTGTTGATGCTCTTCATCTTGGGCGACGCGATCGAGAGCACCTGGTAGGGCACGACGCCCTTGGTCTGGATGATCTCGCGGGTGATGCGGTCGACCTTCTGCAGCGTCTCCGGGTTGTAGACGTCCTTGTACTTGCCGTCGGGCTTCACCCGGACCATCACCTGCAGCACGTTCGCCGAGCCGAACATGCGTCGGAACTCGTTGTAGATCTTGATGTACGGATGCTGCTTCGGATAGAAATCGAAGAAGTCGGTGTTCAGCCGCATCCCCGGGTACCAGAGGATCGAGAACAGGAAGAACGCCGTCACCGCGGCGATCGCGAGGGCGACCGTGCGCTTGTACTTGAGCAGGAACGAGAGGTACGCGTCGATGAGTTTCTGCGGGATCATGGGCGTCAGTGTCCTTCCGGCGCGTGGCCGCTCTTCGATCCGGGGTTCAGCAGGACGGCGTCGGCTCCCTTGATCTCGTAGATCTTGCCGGAACCGCCGACGAGGAGGCCGTGGTCTCCTCGCAGCCCGATCCCGCGGAACCACTCCGACCAGACCTCCTTCGGCGTCTCCACCTGCTTCCAGGTCGCGCCCCCGTCGGTCGACTGCATGACGAGCCCCTGGTTGCCGGCCAGCCAGCCGTTCTGGCCGGAGAACGCGACCTCGTAGAAGGCCCGGTCCTGGAGGCCCGAGGGGATCGGCTTCCAGGTCGCGCCGCCGTCCTCGGTCCGGAGGATCACGCTGTCCATGCCGACCGCGACGCCGGCCTGGGCGTCGCGCATCGCGATGCCGAAGAGCGTGCTCTCGACGCCCGACTGCTGCTGCTTCCAGGTCGCGCCGCCGTCCTCGGTCTTGAGGATCGTGCCCCACTCGCCCGAGAGCCAACCGGTCCTGTCGTCGACGAAGGTGAGACCGTAAAGGAGCGCGTCGTTCGGCATGACGCCCTGGTCGTCCGCTGCGGGCGGCAGCTTGAAGTCGGCGGGGAGCGGGACCTCGCTCCAGGTGGCCCCGCCGTCCGAGGTGTGCACGATCACCCCGAAGTCGCCGACGGCGGTGCCGTTCTGCGGCGTCGTGAAGACGACCTTGAACAGGTTGCGCTTCGACGGCGTCTGCTGGAGTTTCCAGGTCGCGCCGCCGTCGGAGGTCGCGTGGATCGCCCCCGAGGTCGACGACACCCAGGCATGCTGGTCGTCGACGCAACTGATGCTGAAGACGGGGCGGCGGCCGACGACCTCCTGGCGCGCCCACGTCTTGCCGCCGTCGGCCGTGCGGTAGACGCGCCCGAGGTCGCCGACGACCCAGCCGACCTGGTCGCTCGGCATGCATGCGCCGAAGAGGCCGAGGCGGATTTCCTGGACGGGAACGGTGCCGTCGGCCGAGGCTGGGCACGACGGCAGG
>JAGWVP010000715.1 GCA_018970825.1 bacterium
CAGGGGACTGAAAATCCCCGTGTCGGCGGTTCAATTCCGTCTCTGGGCACCGCAGGATTCTTATGTGACCGCCGTCGGGCAGCGCCCTCCAGAAGGCGCAATGACCGACCATCGCGGGGCAACTCAAGCGTGCCGGGTTTGATCGCAGATCGAGTTCGGCGCGGCCCGACCGCATGGGTACTCCCCCCGTCGCTGCCCGGACGAGAGCAAATCGCGCGACAGTCGTTGTTCGCCACGCTCGCGGTCTCCGCGGCATTCCGACGGGCGCAGACGGCATCGTGGCAACGTCGTGGGGAGGGTGTCTCCCGATCATCCGCGCAGGTGCCGCCGCCGGAGCCCGGCCGGAAGACGCTTCTCACGACGAGATCTTCGACGGCGTAGCGATCCTGTGACGGGTCGCGAGGGCGATGCCATGGCTCCCCCCTCGGCCGTGGTCGTTCGTCGTTTCCCGCTGCGGTGGACCACCTTCTTCGCGTCCCACCCCCGCCCCGAGACGCCCGGCGAGCCGGCCGGACACATCGTGGAATCGGCGGTGCCTTCATGCCGGTGCGTTCGCCTCGATGGCGACTCGGCTGCGCGGGCGGGCGAGCAAGGTGCGGGCGCAGGGCACGATCACCTCCCGTGCGCACCGCAGTCGCACCAGGTGCTTGTCGCGTGCAGGGAGCAGTCCCCACGGTGATGCGACGGATGCAGGGACATCGTCGCCTCCCGCATGCTCGAAGGTGAGGGAGGCCTCGAAGGCCTCGAGCGCGTCGGCGATGGCTGCGCGTACCGACCGATCGTCCGCCGAGAGACACCACCCGAGGGTGCGCCAGGCCAGTTCGACATGCGAGAGCTCATCCTCCACGATGGGACCGAGGATCGCCGCGACCGCCGGGAGAATCAGGGGATCGGCGAGGGCCGCCTGCGTCTGGGCGACGGCGATGGTCTCGTTCGCGCAGGCCTCGACGAAGAGGTCCCCCGCGAAGCGCGCAAGGGACGGGACGGGCACGGGATCGAGCGCGATCGGCCCCGGCCCGAGGGGCACTCCGGCGATCGCCCCCGCGAGGCGGTAGAGCACCGCGGCGTGTCGGGTCTCGTCGGCGCGCGCCGACGCCGTCGACCGCACAATCTCCTCGGGCGCGCCGAGCACTCGGAGCGCCGCGAGCGCCCCATCGAACGAGAAAACCGACCCGTGCTCGAACGAGGCCTCCCGCGCCCAGGACGCGGCCAGAGACGAACGCTCGGCGGCGTCTCCGAGTTGCTCACGCACGAGGACCGCTAGCGCGTCATCGGAGGTCCCTGCGCACTGCACGGTGGGCGCGACGAGGACCCTGCCCGCCCGTCGAAGCAGCCGACCGCCGCCGCAGAACTGAACCCACTGGTAACAGCACACGCCTCCGCGGTGGGTTCGTCGCTCGAGCCGGGTGACGGCGAGGTCCAGCTCCCCGGGCCGGCCCGGGTTCGATCTGTGCCCGCGCCGTGCTTCGCATCGGATCGCGAGGCCGGCGGCGGCCTCACCCGCCGGGGCGGCGCGGTCCTCGAAGCAGAGCACCGCGGGCGGCCCGCAACTGCCCATGCCCTGGAGGCCGCGCAAAAATGCCTGGGACTCCAGCTCCTGCGGCGACGGGGGTTCGCGGGTGAAGACCTCGACCCGCGCCGTGCGCGGTTGCTCCCTGTAGCGGTAGGCGCCGCGGCCTTCGGGAGAACGAGTGATCTCGGACGGCAGGAACTGCGTCGCGGCGTGGACAT
>JAGWVP010000716.1 GCA_018970825.1 bacterium
TGGCGCCCCCGGCCTCGCCCGCGCCCGCCCCGGCCGGGGCGGGTTGACAACCCGGCCGTTCACGACGAACGTCCGGACGTGCGAGTCCTGTTCTACTACCGGGGCATCGAGACCCTCGGCGTCGGCTACCTCATGTCGATGCTCAAGTCCCACGGGCACGAGATCGACCTGATCTTCGACCCCGGGCTCGACGACAACCTGTTCGTCAAGATGCCCCACCTCGCGTGGATGAATCGCCACGAGGCGCTGCTCGAGCGCGCGGTCGCGTTCAAGCCCGACCTCGTCGCGATGGGATGCCTGACCAATCTCTACCCGTTCGTGAAGGTCATGGCGGCGAAGCTCAAGGAGAAGCTCGGCGTCCCGATCCTGGTCGGCGGGCACCACGCGCAGGCGCTGCCGGAGTTCGTGCTCTCGAACCCGAACGTCGACATGGTCTGCACCGGGGAGGGCGAACTCGCGCTGCTCGAACTCGTCGGCCGCATGGAACGCGGCGAAGACGTGACGACCGTGCCGTCGATCTGGGTGAAGAAGGACGGCGTCGTCCACCGCAACGAGCTCGGCATGCTCGAGAACGACCTCGACCGCTTCCCGTTCCCGGAGAAGCATCTCTGGTGGGAGTACGGCTGCTTCAAGGACAATCTCGAGGTCTTCACCGGGCGCGGCTGCCCGTTCAAGTGCACGTTCTGCAACATCCATTTCCAGCGCGAGCTCTTCCGCGGGAAGGGCGACTTCCTGCGCAAGCGCTCGGTCGAGAACGTGATGCAGGAGCTCGAGCAGAACGTCGCCCGTTACGACATCCGGTTCGTCTCCGTCCACGACGACAACTTCACGACCAGCCCGCAGTGGGTCGAGGAGTTCTGCGAGGAGTACCGCAAGCGGATCAACCTGCCGTGGTACTGCTTCGGCTACCCGACGACGATCAAGCCCGGCCTCGTGAAGGCGATGAAGTCCGCGAACTGCCACACCGTCTTCATGGGCGTCGACTCGGGCGACCCGGGCCTGCGCCGCTCCCTCATGGAGCGCCCGATGGAAGACGAGCTCATCTACGAGGCGGCGCGGCGCATCCAGGACGCCGGCATCGGGCTCCAGGTGTCGTGCATCTACGGGAACCCGGGCGAGACGCCCGAGCAGATGTTCAAGACGCTCGAGATGGTCGACCGCATCCGTCCGACCCAGAGTTCCGCGTACATCTTCTACCCGTTCCCGCGCACCAAGATGTACACGGCGGCGGTCGAGACGGGCTACCTCGACGCGGAAGGCGAGGAGAAGGTCCGGGAGGGCATCTCGGGCTACCACCACGAGTCGATCCTGAAGCACCCGCACAAGGAGCTCGCCGAGACGCTCGCGAAGATCACGCCGGTCTACGCGCGCACGCCGGAGGTCCTCAAGCCCGCCGTGCGCTGGATCATCCGCAACCGGATGAAGCGCCTCGCCCTCATGCTCTACGTGATCATGATCCCGATCACGTTTCCGTTCCTCGGCATGGAGGGAATCCGCAGCACTCTGCGCATGGCGTGGACCGCGGTCACCGGGAAGCGCCACGCGCCCCGCGGGGCCCACTCGATCGCGCGCGAGGCGGAGGCCGAGGAAGCCGCGCGAGCGGCCTGACGGGTGCCGGCCTGGCCTCCCCCGAGCATCGTTTCGCCGTCGACCGGACGCTCGGACGCCTCGCGCGCTGGCTTCGTCTGCTCGGTCGCGACGCCGTCCTGCGCCGCGAGATGG
>JAGWVP010000056.1 GCA_018970825.1 bacterium
ACCGCGACGCGCGCACGGAGGTCGACGTGCGACAGGATGGGGGCGACGGCCGGGACGAGGCAGTCGCGCACGAGGCCCTCGGCGTCGGGGTCCATGCGCACGACCCAGCAGTCGTTGCCGGGCATCGTCTCGACGCCCGCGACCGTACCGACGCGGCGCCCGTCGGACGTCCGGACCTCGAGGCCGATCGCCTCGTGGTGGTAGATCTCGCCCTCGCCCGCCGGCGGCAGCTCGGAGAGCGGGATCTCGATCGCGGACCCGACCCAGGGGAGGAGCGCGTCGAGGCTGTCGATGCCCTCGAATCCCACCAGGTAGACGCCCTTGTGCGGCCGGCACTCGACGATCGCGAAGCGCCGTCGCCGGCCCGCGTGGTCGACGAGAAACGCGTGTCCGGAGGCCTCGAGCGCGGGCGAGCGCGCCGCGAACGGCTTCACGCGGGCGAGGCCGCGAACGCCGTGACCGCCCACGAGCTTGCCGAGCGGGACGATCTCTCCGTCGGCCGTCACGCGCGGAGGAGACGGCCCGGGGCCGCCGCGCGGCTCACTTGTCCTCGACGATCTCGAGGACGACGCGGCGGTTCACGCGCGAGGCCGCGGCGTTGACGACGGTGCGGATCGACTTCGCCGTCCGGCCTTGCTTGCCGATGATGCGGCCGAGGTCTTCGGCCGCGACGCGAAGTTCGATGATGGAAGCCGTGTCGCCCTCGGTCTCGTGGACCCGGACCTCGTCGGGCCGGCTCACGAGATGCTTCGCGAGGATTTCGACCAGCTCCCTCATGGGCTCAGGCCTGAACTGCCGCTCCCGGGGCCACCTGCCCGCGCTTCCAGCCCGCCTTCTTCAGAAGTCGAAGCACGGTGTCCGAGGGCTGGGCACCCTTGGCGATCCAGTCCGACAGCCGCACGAGGTCGAGCTTCACGTCGACCGGGGTCCGGGTCGGGTCGTAGTGGCCGAGCTGCTCGATGAAGCGGCCGTCGCGCGGCGCACCGGTCGAGGCCGCCACGATGCGGTAGAACGGACGCTTCTTGCTGCCGTGGCGGGTCATGCGGATCCGAGTGGCCATCGATGCTCCTTGCGTGCGCGGACGTCGGGTCGTGGTGGGTCGCCGGGCCCGGAGTCCGGCTGACCGGGTCCTGATCGGACGATCCGTGTCGTTAACGCCCCATCCCCAGTTGGGCAAGCAGGCCGCGGGGCCCCCCCTTGGTGAGGGACTTCATGACCTTCCGGGCCTGCCCGTACTGCTTCAGGAAGCGGTTCACCTCGGCCACGCTCGTGCCGCTGCCGGTCGCGATCCGCTTTCGGCGGCTCGCGTTCAGGATCAGGTGATCCCGCCGCTCCTGCCGGGTCATCGAGTTGATGATCGCCTCGATCCGGGCGAGCTCCTCGTCGGCCCCGGCCATGTCCTGTCCCCGGGCGAGCTTCTTCATGCCCGGGATCATGCCCATCAGGTCGGCGACCGAGCCCATCTTCTTCACGGCGCGCAGCTGGTCGCGGAAGTCCTCGAGCGTGAACTCGTCCTTTCGCAGCTTCTTCTGCAGTGCCTCGGCCTGCTTCGCGTCGTACGCCGCCTCGGCCTTCTCGATGAGCGACATCACGTCGCCCATGCCGAGGATGCGCGAGGACACCCGCTCGGGGTGGAAGACCTCGAGCGCCGAGAGCTTCTCGCCCACGCCGGTGAAGAGGATCGGCTTGCCGGTGACGGCGTGGATCGAGAGCGCGGCACCGCCCCGGGCGTCGCCTTCCATCTTGGTGAGCACGATGCCGTCGACGCCGATCCCGTCGCGGAAGCCGGTCGCGACCGCGACCGCGTCCTGTCCGGTCATCGCGTCGGCGACGAAGATCGTCTGGCGGGGCCGGACGGCGTCGCGCACGCGACGGAGCTCGGCCATGAGCTCCTCGTCGATCGCGAGTCGTCCCGCGGTGTCGAGGATCACGGCCTCGTATCCGCCGACGCGCGCCTGCTCGATCGCGGCCTTCGCGATCGCGACCGGGTCGCCGCCCGAGGTCGGCGTGTCGTAGACGCCGCAGCCGTCGCCGACCTGCGCGGCGAGCGTCTTCAACTGCTGAATCGCGGCGGGGCGCGCGAGGTCGAGCGGGACGAGGAACGGTCGCCTGCGCCGCTGCTCGCCGAGCAGGAGCGTCGCGAGCTTGCCCGCGGTGGTCGTCTTTCCGGAGCCCTGGAGACCGACCAGCATGAGGACGGCCGGCGGCTCGCCCGAGAGGTCGAGCTTGCCCGCGGCGCCGCCCATCGTGGCGGTGAGCTCCTCGTGGACGATCTTGACCAGTTGCTGGTCGGGCGAGAGGGCGCGGAGCACCTCCTGCCCCATCGCCTTCGCCTTCACCCGGTCGACGAAGTCCTTGGCGACCTGGAAGTTGACGTCGGCTTCGAGCAGCGCCATGCGCACGTCGCGCAGCGCCTCCTCGACGTTGGCCTCGGTGATCCGGCCGGTGCCGCGGATCTTGCGGAAGACCCCTTCGAGCCTGTCGGAAAGTGCGTCGAACATGACGCTCCGACCCTAGCCTTCGGGGCCGGGGCTGGCCAAGGCTGGAGCCGGGTGGAAGCGGGGGCGGCCGAGGAGGCCGGTGCTTCCGGGGGCGGCCCTGGTCGCCGAGGGAGATGGCTGATGTATACGGTAGTCATCGTGGAGCGGATGCAGATCTACCTCGCCCGAGGCCAGCGGGTCCGGCTCGACGCGCTTGCCCGCCGGCGATCGCAGCCCGTCGCCCAACTCGTCCGGGAGGCGGTCGATCAGTACCTCGCGGCGGAGTCGGCCGGGCCGCCGGAGCACGATGCGCTCTTCGACCTCGTGGGTGCCGACGGCGGTCTCGAACTCGAGGCCGACGTCTCCGCGCGTCACCACGAGCGGCTCGCCGACGCGGCCCACGGGGAGCGGGCGTCGCGAGGCCGGCCGCGCTCGCGAAAGCGATGACGGGGGTGGAAGACGTCTTCGTCGACACCTCGGCGCTCTATGCGCTGTTCGCGGCGCGCGACCGCAACCACGCGGCGGCGCGCGCGGTCCTCGGCGAGTTGCGCGAGATGCGAGCCTCGCTCGTCACGAGCGACCTCGTGCTCTTCGAGTCCTACGTCCTCGTCCACGCGCGGACGGGCTCGGCCGGCCTGCTTCGCTTCCGCACCGCGGTCGGCCGAAGCCGTTGGCTGCGATCCGTCGACGCGCCTCCCGCGGTCGTGGGCGACGCCTGGGCGCTGATCGAGTCACGGGTCGAGAGGGGCTACTCGTTCGTCGATGCGACGAGCTTCGTCCTGATGCGCCTTCTCGGGACGAACCGGGCCTTCACGTTCGACGCCCACTTCGGGCAGGAGGGCTTCGCGATGCTCCCGGGCCGGGACGCGCGACGCTGACGGCGGCCGCGACCTCGCGGAGAGTCCCGGCCCGCGTGCCGAGCGAGGGGCGACGGAGCCGCAGGACCGGGGACCCGAAGCCGGGCGCGCGACTCGCCGACGGCACTTGAAGGAACCCCGGGCCGGAGCGAAAGCAGGGGGCCCCGTCGCACGTCGCGCCGCGGCGCCCGACCCGGGAGACCCGACATGGACCTCGACCTGCGCCTGCGCGGCTACCGCCTGCTGAAGCCCCTCCAGTGGCCGACCTCGCGGGCGATCCCGATCTCGCCGCCGACGGCGCTGGTCGGCCCCGGATCCTCGAAGCGCCTGTGCACGATGATCGCGGAATTCGGGCTGCGCCGCGTGATCGTCGTGACCGACGCGGTGCTCGTGCGGCTGGGCTTGATCGACCCGATCCGCGAGGCGCTCGAGAAGCACGGCGTGAACGTCGCGCTTCACGACGGCATCACGCCCGACCCGACCTACCCGGTGCTCGAGGCCGGGCTCGCCGCGGTCCGCGCGCACGGCAGCGACGCGATCCTCGCCGTCGGCGGCGGCTCGGTGATCGACGCGGCGAAGGTGATCGACGCGATGGCGGTGACCGGCAAGCGCCCCGAGAAGCTGCTCGGCGTGCTCAAGATCTGGAAGCCGATGCTGCCGTTGTTCGCGATCCCGACGACGTCCGGCACGGGATCCGAGGTCACGGTCGCGGCCGTCGTCACCGACCCGGTGAAGCACGCGAAGGCGGCTGTCATCGACCCGAAGCTCGTGCCCGTCGCGACCGCGCTCGACCCGCTGCTCATGACCGGGATGCCGAAGGGCATCACGGCGGCGACCGGGATGGACGCGCTCACGCACGCGGTCGAGGCGTATCTCAACCGCTGGCCGCACCCGGACACGAAGCGCAACTCGATCGCCGCGACCCGCATGATCTTCGCGAACCTCGAGCGAGCCTGCGAGCACGGCGAGGACGTGGAGGTGCGCGAGGCGATGGCGCTCGCCGCCTACTACGCGGGGCTCGCGTTCACGAAGGCCTACGTCGGCTACGTGCACGCGTTCTCTCACAAGCTCGGCGGCATGTACGGCGTGCCCCACGGGCTCGCGAACGCGGTCGTCCTGCCGCACGTGCTCGACTTCCTGAAGGACGATCCGAAGACGCGCGACCGGCTCGCGGACCTGGCGATCGCGATCGGCGCGGGTACGGCCGGGGAGAACCCCTCGGCGCTCGCCGACCGCTTCATCGAGCGCGTGCGCTCGCTCGAGCGCGCGGTGGGGATCCCGGAGAAGATCGCGGAGCTGCGGGCGTCGGACGTGGGCACGATCGCCGAGGCGGCGCTCGTGGAAGCCCACCGCGACTACCCGGTGCCGAAGAACATGACGCTGCCCGAGGCGGAGGCGCTGCTGCGCCGGCTGATGTGAGGTCGCCGCCGGGGGCGGTCGCCGCGACCCGCCCCGTACTGCGTCGGCGGAGCGTCAGTCGATCCAGAGCCTCCCGAGGTCGAGCTCGGCGTCGGGGAACGGCTCGGGGCTCGCGACCTCCTTGCCTCGGTGCCGGGATGCGACGCGCCAGCGGTCGCTGTCGAGGACCAGCACCTCGAGCGATCGGTCGATCGGATCCAGCAGCCAGGCGTGCACGACGCCGGCGCGAGCGTAGACTTCGAGTTTCCGAGTGCGGTCGAGTCGAGCGGTCGCCGGCGAGAGGGTCTCGCAGATCCAGTCCGGCTGCGCCTCGAACCACGGCACGCGGGGCAGGCGCGGCATCCGCTCGCGTCGCCAGCCGGCGACGTCCGGCACGAGGACGTCGGAGCCGACGTGGATTTCGGGCTCGAACAGGATCCACCAGCCGCCGGGTCGCGCCGGACCGCCGGACTCGCCGTCGTAGAGGGGAAAGAGGCCGGCGAGCAGGGCGGCCGTCGCGCGTGCATGCAGGCTGGACGGTCGGGGGCTCAGGACGAGTTCGCCGTCGACGATCTCCGCGACCCGGTGCTCGGGGGCCGCGATCACGTCGTCGTACGTCGACTTGCGCCTCGGCTGCGCCACGTCCTCCACGGTAGCACCCATCCCCGACCGCTACGAAGCCGGCTTCGCGCGAGCCATGGCAGGGCTGGCAAGATCGCCGACCGTCGAGGGAGCGTGCTGCTCGCCGGTCTCGCGCGCCGCCGTTGACGGCCGCCCGAAACGCGCGAGGATCGAAGTCGATGTTCGAGCCCACCAGCGCGATTCGAGGAGGTTCCCATGAGTCGTCCGGAAGCGAAGGCCTTCCCATTCCCCGTCGGTATCGACGCCCTGTCGGCCCACGTGCCGGACACGTTCCTGTCCCTCGACGACCTCGCCGAGGCCCGGGGCGTCCCGCCCGAGAAGATCTCGGTCGGCCTCGGAAGTTTCGAGATGGCCGTCACGCCGCCGTGGGAGGACACGGTCACGATCGCCGCCAACGCTGCCGAGAAACCTCTGCGTCTCGGCCAGGTCGATCCCGGCGAGATCGGGCTGCTCGTCGTCGGCACCGAGACCGCGGTCGACCACGCGAAGCCGGTCGCGACGTTCCTGCACGAACTGCTCGGTCTCCCGTCCGCGTGCCGAACCTTCGAGGTGAAGCACGCCTGCTACGGCGGAACCGCCGGCGTCACGCTCGCGGCCGACTGGGTGCGTTCACCGTCGAGCCGCGGGCGCAAGGCGCTCGTCGTCGCCGCCGACATCGCGCGCTACGACCTCGGGTCGAGCGCCGAGTTCACGCAGGGAGCGGGGGCCGCGGCGATGGTGATCTCCCGCGATCCGCGCCTGCTCGAGATCGATCCGCGGGGCGGTACGTTCACGCGCAACGTCTACGACTTCTGGCGCCCGCTCGACCGCCGCGAGGCGCTCGTCGACGGCAAGTTCTCGATCGACTGCTACCTCGACGCGCTGTCGGGAGCGACCGCGGACTTCGCGGCGGCGCACGATCTCGCCGACACGTCGTCGCTCCTCGACCGCTTCGAGGCGATGCTCTACCACACGCCGTTTCCGAAGATGGCGATGAAGGCGCACCAGCGTTTCGCCGAGGCGACCGGTCGCGCGGCCGACGCCGCCGACACGGCGCGCCGACTCGTCGAGCCGTGGCTCGCGATGTCGCGCCGGGTCGGCAACTCCTACACCGCGTCCCTCTACCTGGGGCTCGCCTGGCTCGCGTCGACCGGAGGTCGCCTCGACGGCCGCGAGATCTCGCTCTTCTCCTACGGGTCGGGCTGCTGCGCCGAGTTCTTCACCGGTCGCTTCGCGCCGGGCTCGCAGGAGATCGGCCGCACGATCGACGCAGCGGGCCTGCTCGCCCGCCGAAGCCGCCTCTCGGTCGAGGAGTACGAGCGCTTCAGCCGGGCGAAGCCCGGCGAGTCTCCCGGCGCGGGCCCTTCCTCGGGCTTCTTCCTCGCCCGCCTGAAGGACGACCGCCGGCTGTACGAGCGGGCGGGGGCGACCGGGGCGGTCGCCGCCTGAGGCGCGCGCCGCGTTTTCGAGCATCACGGGAGTTCGCGGCTGCTGACGACGTCGCTTCCGCGGGGGGAGCGCGCGGGACTCGATCCGTCCCGAGCGCTCAGCGGTCCGAGAATGCCGTTGGTTGGTTCCGCATCGCGGGAGACGCGAGACGCAACTCGAAGCAACCCGCTTCGCCCGCGTCGAGTTGCACGACGACCGCAGGGTCGTCGGCGAAGAACCTCGTCGCGTCGACCGGATCGGGTAGGAGGATCGCGCCCCCGACCTTGGCGACGATCGTCGCGGCGCCGCTCGCAGAGCGCGCGAGCTTGAGCGAAGTCACGCCGCCACTCGAGCCGGTCCGATCCGTGTAGACCCACCCCGACGAGGTCGCCTTCCAGCACGACCTTCCGCTGCAGGCCGGGCCGGTGGCGGGCGAGGCCTCGATCGCGAGCAGCGGCGTGCCGCCGACAGCATCCCATGCGCAGATCGCGACGCCCGCGGTCGGATCGGGGAAGGGCGACGCGGTCGTGCCCTTCCAGGTCCACGCGAGTCGATCGCGCGCCGGCGACGAGCCGCGCTTCAGCGACAACTGGCCCGAGGTCGCGGCGAGGCAGCCGACGCGCGGGGAGGAGCCGCAGGTCGCGAGCGGAGGCGGGCTGGGCGTCGGCGACGGCGTCGCGGTGGGCCCGGGCGTCGGCGACGGAGTCGGCGTTGCGGTCGGCGTCCTCGACCCGCCGAGAGCGAGGAACGTCTGCGAGAACGCCCAGTCGGGCTGCAGGATGCTGCTGCAGTCGTTCTCGGGATGGCCGAGCACGCCGCCGGGGCACGGGTGGTCGCGATTCGCGGACCACATCGCGATCGCCCCGATCCCGCGCAGCTTCGCGAAGTCGACCAACTGGCCCGCGTCCACGAGGTCGAAGACCTCGGTCACCACGTCGTTCACGCCGATCATCGGGGTCACGCCGACCAGGTGCCAGAGCTCGGCGTCGGTCGCCGTGATCCCGGCGTCGTCGTACGCGGTCCGCAACTGCGCGAAGAGGCTCGTCGCCGCCTGGATCGCGTACTCCGCCATCTTGCCCGACGGCGACGGCGCGGCCGAGTCGCCGTAGTCCATCGCCATCACGTTCACGAGCCCGATCTCGACCCCGTGCGAGAGCGCGGAGCGCACGAGGTACACGCCGTCGGCGGTGAGACCCGTCGGCAGCACGGGCAGGGTGAACCAGGCCTCGAGCGTGCGTCCCGCGGCGCGGGCCTCGGCCTGCAGCGTCGCGATCGCCTGCGAGCGCCGGTCGGTCGCGGCATGGTTCGCGATCGCCGAACCTTCGACGTCGAAGTCGACGTGCGTGAGGCCGTAGCGGTCGATCACCGTCCGGTAGGCCCCCGCGAGCGCGGTCGCGCTGCCGCAGGCGAGCGCGAGTTCGGTGTTCGCGGCCCCGCCGAACGAGACCACCACGTCGCCGCCCAGGCCCCGCAGCGCCGCGATCTCCGCGGCGAGAAACGTGGAGGTGTCGTAGTACGTGCCCCACGACGGCGTGCACGATCCGTTCGAGGCCGCGACCACGAAGCCGAGCGCGTAGAAGCCGATCTGCTGGTTCGTCGCGACGTCGACGAACGGGAACGGCGGCCAGCCGGTCGCGTCGACGAAGGGGGCGAAGACCTGGGTCGGCCACTCGGTGGCCGAGGTCGGCAGAGGCTCGAGAAGGGGGGGCGGCGTCGGCGCCGCGGTCGGCACGGGCGTCGGGGTCGCGGGCCCGGGCGTCGGCATCACGACCTGCAGGCTGCAGGCGACGCCGTTCAGGACGAACGACGAAGGCGGCGGGTTGCCGCCCGAGGTCGTGGCCTGGAAGCCGAGGGTCACCGAGCTCCCCACGGCGATGGACCCGTTCCACGCGGCGTTCGTCGCGGTGACGGCGGCACCCTGCTGCGACGTGCTGGAGCTCCACGACGAGGTGATCGACTGGCTCCCGCCGAAGTTCCAGCCGAGCGTCCAGCCGGAGATCGCGGCCGGTCCCGCGTTGTGGATCGCGACCGACGCGATGAAGCCGCTCCCCCAGTCGCTCGTCACCGTGTAGTCGATGGAGCAATCGGCGCGCGCCTCGCCGGCGAACGCGAGCAGCGCGAACGCGAACGTCGCCGCCAGCCCCCGGCTCGCACGGCCGGGGCGACGCGAGTCCGCGCGATCGGCAGGGCCATCCACGCGCGGAGAATGGCCGGGGACCCGACGTCCGCCAAGCCGGTATTTTCCCGATCGGCCCGGAACTCGTACCGAGACCGCCCCGGGGCGAGGGCCTCGCGGAGCGGCCGCACGACGTGGCCCGTCCTCCTGCCCGAAGGAGATTCCGGGGGAGAGGCACGGTCAAGGGAGGGGTCTTCCCCGGATCGTGCGGGGGCCGCGCTCTCGCTACAGGTCGATCGAGTAGATCGCGCCGAGGCTGCCGGAGAGGATCTCGAGCCGCACGACGACGCGTCCCGCGGGAACGTTCACCGGGATCGAGCTGCTGTCGTAGAGGTGGGCGGTCCCGCCGAGCGCCGGGAGCACGATCTCGCCCTGGCGGACTCCGTTCACCCACACGGCGAGCCGGGTCTCGGCGGACGCGTAGGCCGTGACCTTGAGCGAGCCCGAGTACGCCGCGTCGGCGTGCGAGGCGGCCGCGAGCATGTGGCCGGCGAGGAAGCCCGCCTCGCAGGACAGGCCGTCGATCGTGAGATTGTAGCCGTAGCCGGTCCGGATGCGGACGTTGGCGGCGTCCTTGACGACGATCCGTCCCGGCAGCGCCGTGCCGATCGTGACGGGGCCCTTCGGGCGCGCCTGGAGTTCGTCGAGCGCGAGCAGCTTCGGCGAGGACGCGTTCGTGACGGCCGGCGTGAACTCCCACTCCGTCGGTCCGCGCAGCACGTAGTAGACGAGCAGGTCGCCGCCGACGGCCGACCACGCGTCGTGGACGGCCTCGACCGCGTCCTTCATCCGGGGATCCGCGTTGAGAGTGCGATTGTCCGCGCCGCTGAAGTTCAGGCCCGGGCCGCCCTCGTAGGCGATCTGCCGGAGCCCGTAGTTCCCGGTCCACACCGCGTCGGTCGAGAAATCGCGCAGCGAGGTAGCGTCGGGGACGTTGCCGGCCGCGAAGAACTGGTCGGGGACGGCGCTCACCATGTTGTTCGCGCCCCAGTATCCGGAGCCGCCGGCCCCCCAGACGACCTCGGAGATCCTCTGCGGCACGGTCTGGCGCCGAAGGAACTCGTCGAGCCAGAGCAGCGCGGTCGAGAGCGTGCTCTGCGCGTTGCCCCGCTGCGTCATCAGGACCGGACGCACGCGCGTGAGCATCGCCGCGTCGCCGAAGACCGAGCGGAAGATCTCGCCGATGCCCCAGGTCCGCCACGCCGGGTATCGCCAGACGGCGGTGTAGATGCTGTCCGGCGTCGGCACCATCACCGGGTGGGAGGCGTCGAGGTGGGCGCAGATCCCCTTGATGACGTGGAAGGCGAGGAAGCCCGACCCGCTGTTCCAGTTCTCGTTCGAGTACTCGAGGTAGAGGCGCAGCGAGGGGTCGAGCGGCGGGAAGGCCGGGTTCGCCTGCGGCGAGGTGTACGGATCGCGGCCGTCGGTTCCGAAGCGCAGCGCGAGAGCCATGTTCTGCACGAACTCGTCGTCGGCCGCGGGCGGCACGTTGATCCAGCAATCGGTCATGAGCCGGTTGCAGAGCTGGATGCGGTGCTCGAGCGCGACGCCGCGCTCGGACGAGAAGCTCTGGCCATCGGGCCCCGTGTAGGTGGGCGAGGGCAGCCCGCCCTGCGTCGCGTGCAGCGGCGTCGAGCGATCGGCCCAGTGCTGCACGAGGTCGCTCGAACCCCCGGCCCACTCCATCATCCGCACGGTCCCGGCCTTGCCGAGCGCGTCGAGGAAGGGCGTCGTGAAGACGACGCTGCCGTCGGTCGGGTAACCCGGGCGGTAGAGGCGCGCGTTGCGGAAGCCCGAGCCGAGCGGGCTCGACGGCGTGCGGCGGGTGTTGCGGAAGACGAGGCCGACGCTCCGGTTCGACGGCGTCATCGCGTAGGTGACGTCGGCCCGCGTCGTGTTCGTCGCGGCGTCCCAGGTCTTG
>JAGWVP010000717.1 GCA_018970825.1 bacterium
GCAGGAGCGGGAGCGGCAGCTCGTCGTCGAGGCCGGTCACGCCGCGCAGGTGGCTCGTCGCGCCGGCCTCGGGCAGACGCAGCGCGAGCGCGTCGCCGCGAACCTCGAGCACGAGGGTTCCCTGCGGCTCGATCGTCTCGAGCACGTGGCGCGCGATCGAGGCGAAGGCGGCGCGCAGCCGCGCCCCGTCGGCGATCGCCACGAGGTGCGCGCCGGGTGCGACCTCGATCCTGCACTCGTTGCCGCCGCGCGACAGCCGGGCCTGCTCGATCTCGTCGCGCAGCACGCCGACGACCTCGATCGCATCCGGCTCCGGCGGGGCGAGACGGGAGAACGCGAGGATGTCCTCGAGCGCATCGTCCATGCGCGCGATCGCGTCCTCGGTGAGGTCCCGGAAGCGCGCGAGGTCGGCCGGGTCCGCGGCGAGCCGTGCCACGCTCTGCACGAAGGTGCGGACCGTGACGAGCGGGTTCTTGATGCGGTGGGCGAGCTCGAGGGCGATCGCCTCGCTGCCGACGCCGGTGCCGACGAGGCCTGCGGGCGGATCCCCACCGGTGCGGGCGGTGGCGACGGCCGGCGGCGAGCCGGCCGCGGTCGAGCCCGCCGCCCCGGTCGGATCGAGCGGCTCCCAGCGCAGGTCCGCCGCCTGCAGCATCGAGGTCTCGACGCCGACGAGGGTGCGGGCGAGAACCGCGTCGAGCTCGGCCGCATCCCCCGGCCAGTCGTGCGCGGCGAGCGCCTCGACGGCCCGGGGCGACAGTCCCGGGGGCGCGACGCCGAGCTCCTCGGCGAGTGCCGCGAGGCGCGCGCGCGCGATGTCGGCGATCCCGGTGCCGGCACGCGCAAGCGCGGGGGCCCGGACCGTGATCGTCGTGGCGAGCGCCCACAGCTCGGGCCGCAGGGAGGCGCGCAGTTCTTCGAGGTCGGCGAGGCTCGCCGTGACGAGCCGAGGTCGGTCGCCGTCTCCGTCGAGGAGGCGAAGCAGCGCACCCTGGGCGTCGTCGTCGAGCCGCTCGAGGCCGTCGATGGACAGCGTGCAGTGCTGCGAGGTCGCGGCGCGGATCAGGCCGGCGAGGAGGCCGTCGCGCGACGCCCGGAGGTCGACCTGCACCAGCCGGTCGCGACGGCTCGCTGCATGGATCCCGGCCGCGATGCGGTCGAAGGCGGGGCCGAAGGAGTCGAGGCACAGCACGGGCAGGGAGGTCGCCGCGACCCGCTCCAGCGTTCGCGCGCTCGCCGGCGGCAGCAGGCGGCCGGTCGCGGGGCCCGCGTGTCGCGCTTCGTCGGCCATGGGATCAGTGCCGGCCCGGGGCTTCCGCCCGTCGGCCGCGAACCGCGCCGAAGGCGGCGAGCACGATCCCGGTCGCCACCAGCAGTCGTCCGCCGGTCGCGACGACGTGGTAGAAATCCTGCCGAACCCGCGCGATCTCGACGTCCGCTTCGACGGCCGCGTCGCGTCCACGCGTCCGGGTGGACGTCGGCTCCGTCGCGGTGTCCGTCCGGAGGTCCGCGAGCCGTGCACTACCGGTCGCCCAGTTGCCGAGGCCGAGCGCGATCAGGCCGAGACCCGCCACCAGCGGGAGATTGCGGTACCAGGGCCTGCGCGGCGGCTCGACTGCGGACACGGAGGCATCATCCGCGATTCCCGGGACCGGTTGCAACCCGCCGTTGCACGCTCGACGCGGCGGTCTTCGCCCGGGATCCGTGGA
>JAGWVP010000718.1 GCA_018970825.1 bacterium
GGTCGCGACCTCGACGAGCGAGCCCTCGGGCGAGATCTCGAACTTGCCGGCGTTGGACTCCGAGGCCGCGAGGAAGGTCTCGTCGAGCTGGTAGGGGGCGACGATCCTGCCCACCGGCGAGGTGAACTTGCCGTCGCGATAGTGCGCGAGAATCTCCTCGGGAAACAGGTTCTCGGCCTGCTTCCACGTCTTCTCGTCGAGGGTCCCCCCCGGCGGGATGCCGGGCTGCGGGGCGTCGGCCCCTGCCGGGCGGGCCAGGGCCGCGGCCAGGGCGAGGGCGATCGGCAGGGTGCGCATCATCATGGGATACCCCTTCGGGAGCCCGTCGCGGGCCGGCTCCGGCGGCCTCCGGCCTATCCGCGGGGCTCCGGAACTGTCAATCGCGGCCGACCTCGAAGCCGGGCCCGGCGGGCGGCGTCCGGGCCGCCCGACCGTCGCATTCGCCATGGCGCCGCGGCGTCCCGGCCCCGCTAGTCGCGGCGCGCGATCCTCGTTAAGGTCCGGTCTTCGCGCGGTCGGTGCCCCCGGGGGCGGATCCGCGCCCCCCACAAGACGAGGACCACCGATGGACCAGGAAGAGATCCGTGCGAAGATCGCGAGCTTCCCGCGCTGGCACTACCAGTTCGACCTCGCCGGGAACCTGACGCCGATCTTCCGCGAAAAGTGGATCGTCCGGCACCGCGAGCGCAAGCGCTACTTCTTCGACCCGGTCGTGCAGCTCTTCGGCGGCTCGCTGAAGGGAAAGCGCGTCCTCGACCTCGGCTGCAACGCCGGCTTCTGGTCGCTCAACGCGGCCGAGGCGGGCGCGGACTTCGTCCTCGGGGTCGACGGCCGCCAGATGCACGCCGACCAGGCGAACTTCGTCTTCGAGGTGAAGGGGATCGACAAGAGCCGCTACGACTTCGTGGTCGGCAACCTCTACGACGTCGACCTTTCGAAGTGGGCGCCGTTCGACGTCGTCTTCTGCTTCGGCCTCATGTACCACATCGCGAAGCCGGTGAACCTGATCGAGCTGATCTCGCGCGTCAACAGCGACGTGCTGGTGATCGACACCGGCATCATCCGCCTGCCCGGCTCCTTCCTGCGCTACCGCCGCGAGTCGACCAACGACCCGCGCGCGACGATGGAATACGAGCTCGTGAGCTCGCCCACCAAGGAGGCGATCCGCGACATGGTGCAGAACTTCGGCTACCAGGGTGTCGTCCTGAAGCCGGAGTTCTCGGACTGGAACGGGTCGAAGCGCTACAAGATCGGACTCCGTCGCGCCTTCCTGTGCGCGAAGAAGGCGAACCTCTCGCGCCTCACCGCGCCGATCGAGCCGTGGGACGGCCCGACGCAATGGTTCCACGCGCCGATCTGGTGGGGTTACAAGGCGGTGCAGGCGGCGCGGGCCGCCAACCTGCCCCTGTTCCGGAGCCCGGGAACCTGAGGTGCGTGCGGTCGCTTTCGGCCGTCCGGGGGATGCCGCGAGCGCCCCGGACTGCTAGGGACGCGGCCGATCGAGAAGTCCCACGAACCGGAGCCCGAGGCCGCCCCGCGCGCGGCCCGCTCCCGCGAAGGGCCGACCGCGGTCCTGCACGGACGCAATGCCATGGATGAGAAGCCGACGTTCCTCGAGTCCGTCATGACCTTCCTGCACCGTTTCGGGGAGGTCGTCGGAAACCTGATCCTGGGCGCCCTCTACTACGTCCTGCTCGGGCCGGTC
>JAGWVP010000719.1 GCA_018970825.1 bacterium
GTGAGACGGGCAAGGCTCGAGCGTCCGGACCGACGCGCCCCGAGGGCCCTGCTCGCGGCACCCCTCGCGACGCGCCGCGATCCCGCGCGCGGGGAGTCGTCGGCCTTCGCCCGGCTCGCGGTCGTCGCCGCGATCGCGACTCTCGCGGCCTGTTCGTCTCCGGCGGCCCGTGCCGCCGACTCCGCCAACGCAGGCGCCGAGGGCGACGCCTTCACGCGTGCGAACGCAGCCGACGCGGCGGGCCGCAGCGCGGAGGCGGCCGACGCCTTCGCCGCGATCGCGCGCGATCGCGGCAGCTCGCCCGAGCTGCTCCTGAACCTCGGCAACGCGAGCGCCCGCGCCGGCCGCACCGGCGAGGCCATCCTCGCCTGGGAGCGCGCGCTCGTCCTCGATCCCGGCAACGCCGAGGTGGGCGCGAACCTGCGCGCGCTCCGGCGCCGCGCGAACCTGCCCGAGGCCCCGGACGACGCCTGGTCGAGGCTCGTGGCCCGCTTCGGCGCCGACGGATGGGCGCGCATCGGGAGCGGGGCCTGGGTCGCGGGCTGCCTGCTGCTGCTCGCGTCCGCGCTCGGCGGCGACCGGCTTTCGGGACGACCGACGTTGCGTCGCCTCGTCCGGCTCGCGCTGCCCGCGGCGTTCGCGCTCGTCGCCCTCGCGGCGTTCGCCGAGCGGAGCGCGCTCGCCGACCTGGAGCGCGCGGTCGTCCTGGGCGACGGCGGGGGGCTGCGCTCGGCTCCGTTCGCCTCCGCCCCGCAGGGCCAGGCGGTCGTTGCCGGCGAGATCGTGGTGCCCGAGCGCGCGCACGAGGGCTGGGTTCTCGTCACGACCGCGGCCGGCAAGAGCGGCTGGCTCGAGTCGTCGCGGACGGGGCGCATCCGCGAGCTGCCGGGCCCGTCGCCTGCCGGCGACTGACACCCCGGCCCTCCGCCGGACGGCGGCCCGGCATCGGCCCGAGAGCGCTCGCCCGGAGTCGGCGTCGAGCACGCCTGCGGCCCGCCCCGTCGCGGCGGCGAGCAAGGCGTCGCCCCGGTGTCGCCCTTCGGTCGCAACCGCCACCCCCTCCGGTGTATCCACGCTTTCGCCCGGAGGTGACCGTCGATGAGGAAGTGGATCGTCCTGGCCGCGCTCGCGGCCGTCGCATGGTGGTTCTTCCCCCGGGCCCGCTCGGGGCCGGGAACCGGTCGCATCGAGCTCGACACGGCCGCGTACACCGACACGAGCCGCGACGGCATCGACCCGGCGAAGGTCGTCGCGCGCCGCGCCG
Source organism: bacterium (assembly GCA_018970825.1). GTDB lineage: Bacteria > Desulfobacterota > Binatia > UBA12015 > UBA12015 > REEB422. The sequence goes on from JAGWVP010000719.1 coordinate 1,265, forward strand.
ACGCTCCTTCACGACCGCCGAACATCGTGCTCGTCATGGCCGACGACCTCGGCTACGGCGACCTCGGCGCGTACGGCAACACGCTGATCCCGACGCCGCGGATCGACGACCTCGCCCGTCGGGGCGCGCGCTTCACGCAGTTCTACGCGAGCCACTCGAACTGCTCGCCGTCGCGCGCCGGCATGCTCACCGGACGCTACCCGCTGCGCACCGGCATCACGTTCCCGATCCAGCCCGGGCGCGACGACTGGCGGCGCAAGCTCACCCGCCGGCTCGGCACCTCGACGGCCGAGCTCGGTGCGACCGACTCGATCCTCGCCGGCGAGTCGACGATGGCCGGGATCCCGGCCTCGGAGATCCTCCTGCCGGAAGCGCTCCACCTGGCCGGCTACCGCACGGCGCTGGTCGGCAAGTGGCACCTCGGCGACTTCTCCGTCCGG
>JAGWVP010000720.1 GCA_018970825.1 bacterium
CGAAGTCGACGAAGTGGATCTTGCGCAGCAGCATCTGGCGGATCGGCTGCTCGTGGGTCTTCGGCAGCACGCGCAGGCCGCCCTTCGCGATCGGCGAGTCGTCGAGGTAGAAGCCGACGTTCAGGTAGCGGCGCGGCTTCTCGAAGTAGAAGACGTCGCGCAGGCTGTCGGTGTGCCAGCCGAGCTGCTGGTGGGCCGAGCCCGCCTCGTGGCGGAAGTGGTTCAGGACGAGCCCGTCGCGCTCGCGCTCGGCGATCCGGTAGTCGTGGCCCGCGACCTCGAGGATCCCTCGGAAGCGCGGGTCCTTCAGGAACGTCGAGAGCTTCGGCCCGAACAGCGAGGTGAACACCATGCGCTGCACGTAGCGCGAGCCGTCGGCGCGCTTCCCGATCACGAGCGGCACGCCGAAGATCGACTCGCGCCCCTCGGCGACGATGCGGCGGTCGATCTCCTCGGTCTCGTCCGACAGCTCGCGCACGACCGCGGGATCGGCGAAGCCGCGGAAGCGGATGAAGCCCCACTCGTCGAGGAAGTCGCGCTGCTCGGGCGTCAGCCGGTCGCCGAGCGTGAACTCGGGCATCGGGAAGATGCGGGGCGAGCCCGCCGCCGCAGGGCCCCCTCCGGCCGTCGCGGCCACGTTCGCGTCCATGCCGCTCGCCCCTCCGCTCACGGCTTCGACTTCGGCACGTCCGGCTGGATGCGGCGCGAGCGGAAGCGCCAGCGCCCGCCGTCGCGGACCAGCTCGTCGTCGTAGAAGCCCGTCATCTGCTGCGTCGGCATGCCCTCGCCGCTCGTGATCGCGAGCACGTAGCACTCGGCGTGCGCCCGATCGCCCGAGCCGGTCACGACGAGGTTGCTGGTGAGGTGGCGCATCGTGATCGGCACCGTCTTCAGCATGTCGCAGAAGCCCGTGCGGATCGCGTCGCGGCCCTCGTAGACGCCCATCAGGGGGCGGAGATCCAGCGTCCCCTCGGCCGTGAAGAGGTCCGGGAACTCGTCCCAGCGGCCGCGGTCGACGCAGTGGCAGTAGCGCGCGATCGCCTCGCCGATCGCGAGCCGGTCCTCGAGCGTGAGCGTGTCCTTCGACGTGGGGTCGGCCATGGCTGCCTCCGCGGGTGGGCTCATGGTGGCGGGCGATACCGGCGCGCCAGACGCGCCGCAAGCGACCGTTCACCAGGTGGAGCGGACATGGGGGTAGTCGCGGATCCTCTCGTCCCGGGACACCAGGATTGCCCCGTGGTGGAGCGCGCTCGCCACGATGATCTGGTCGGCCGGGTCGCCGTGGAAGGGCTGGGGCAGGCGGCAGCTTTCGAGGAGGATGGGGATCGAGAGATCGCAGAGCCTGAGGCCCTCGACCGTCGTCGCCGAGACCAGCCATGCGTCGAGGGGCCTGTCGAGGACGAGTTGTCGCTTCTCCACCTTCTTTGCGATTTCCCAGGCGGAGATCGGTGAGACCAGCAGCTCGCCACGGCGTCGGGCGCGCTCGATGGCCGACCGCGCCCGCTTCGACAGTCGAGCGTCCTCGGCCACCCACCACGCCCATGCGTGCGTATCAAGAAGCGTCGTCACCCCAGGTCTCACCGGTCGAATAGGGGTCCCCCGACTCCGCGACGATGCTCCCCGCGAGCCCTCCGGCCGAGGGCGGCGGAGTGAAGGGCACGACCGACGCGACCGGGCGCCCCCGTTTCGTGATGACGAGCGG
>JAGWVP010000057.1 GCA_018970825.1 bacterium
TTCGGAATTCGCCAGTCGCAGTAGCCTCCGAAGCACGGCGGCGTGTTGAGCGTGGCGAGAAACGTCGTCACCATCGTCCCGTTCATCGAGAATGGGCTCGCGCCTTGGCCCCACGTGTAGGTGTTGTCCTTGTCGTGAATCGAGCCGTCGTTCGACTTCTTCTCCCAGAAGAGGCCCGAGCGCTGGTCCTTGAGACACCGTTCCCGAGGTCCTTGAACATCGGCGACAGGCCATTCTGCAGGTTGCCGTCGCTGCCCGTGCCGTAACTGAGCGTCTGACCAGTCTTGACCGGTCTGCCCTTCGTCGGACGGGTCGCGGTCGCTTCCGTGGTCACGAAGAGCAAGGCAGCGAGGGCAAGGGTCAGGATCTTGGTCAAGGGAAGCCTCCTTTCGGGCCGGACGATGCCCGAACCGACCCGGGTTGGAAAGAGCCAAAACCGTTCCTGCTCCCCAGGACATCCCGAGGTCTCGCAGCGAGCCCGGACCGGAACAAAGACCTCCACCGCGGCCTGCGGGTCTCGACCCGCCTGTCGACGCCGGCCGTCCCGTTGCGTTAGGCACCGGGCCGATGCCCGCCGATCCGGACTTTCACGGCCTGCGCGACCTGCGCGTCGTCGACCTGTCGACCGGCATCGCGGGGGCCTACGCGACGAAGCTCTTCGCCGACGCCGGCGCCGACGTGATCAAGGTCGAGCCGCCCGGCGGGGACCCGATGCGCCGGCGCAGCGCGACCGGCGCCGACCCGGGCGACGAGGACGGGGCGTTCTTCCGCTTCCTCTCCGCCGGCAAGCGCTCGGTCACCGGGCGGCCCGGCGACGCGCTCGTCGAGGAACTCGCAGCCGGGGCCGACCTCGTGGTCGAGAGCTCGGCGCCGCGCGACTTCGACGCGCCCGCGCTCGCGGCACGCCACCCCGGGCTCGTCGTGCTCTCGATCACGCCCGCGGGACGCACCGGTCCGTGGGCCGACCGACCCTGGTCCGAGTTCACGGTGCAGGTCGCGTCGGGCGCGGTCGGCCGCAAGGGCCTGCCCGGCGGCGAGCCGCTCCAGTCGGGCGCCTGCATCGGCGAGTGGGTCGGCGGCACCTACGCGGCGACCGCGGCCCTCGCGGCGGTCTGGCGCGCCCGCAGGACCGGCCACGGCGAGCACGTCGACTTCTCGCTGCTCGAAGCCCTCACGCTCGCGGGCTCGGGCTACCTCGACCTGGTCGCGCGGCTGGTCGGCGGACACGACCTGTCGCGGCTGCCGCTCTCGATCGAGACGCCGTCGATCGAGCCGACGGCCGACGGCTACGTCGGCTTCACGACGAACTCCCGCCAGCAGGTGTCCGACTTCATGATCCTCATCGAGCGTCCCGACCTGTGCGAGGACGAGGAACTCGCACAGGCCTACGGCCGGCTCGCCCGCTACGACGAGTGGACGGCGATCGTGAAGGACTGGACCCGGCAGCACACGACCGAGGAGATCCTCGAGCGCGCCGCGGCGCTGCGCATACCGGTCGCACCCGTGCTGAACGGAGACACGGTGCGGGATCACGAGCAGATCGTCGCACGCCGCGTCCTCGTGCCCGATGCCTCCGGCCGCTTCCTCCAGCCGCGGCGACCGTGGCGCGTGGACGACGTCGACCCGCCTCCGCCGCGCCCCGCTCCGCGCGCGGGCGAGCACGACGGGCGGATCGAGCCGCGTGTCCCGCTGCGACCGCAGCCGACCGGCGAGAAGCGCCTGCCGCTCGAAGGCGTGCGCGTCGTCGACATGACCGCGTGGTGGGCGGGCCCGTCCTCGACCGGCGTGCTCGCAGCACTCGGCGCCGACGTGATCCACGTCGAGTCGGCGTCGCGGCCCGACGGCATGCGCCACACCGGCGGCATGGCCCGTCACCGCTTTCCCGACTGGTGGGAGGCGGGTGCCTTCTTCCTGTCGGCGAACACGAACAAGCGCGACCTGACGCTCGACCTGCGCAAGCCGCGCGGGCTCGACCTGCTGAAGAAGCTCGTCGCCGTCTCCGACGGCGTCATCGAGAACTACACGCCGCGGGTGCTCGACAATTTCGGGCTCGGCGGCGACGCGGTCCTCCGCGCGAACCCGCGCGCGATCCTCGTGCGCATGCCGGCCTTCGGACTCTCGGGTCCGTGGCGCGACCACACCGGCTTCGCGCAGACGATGGAGCAGCTGACGGGACTCGCCTGGGTGACCGGCCACGTCGACGACCAGCCGCGCATCCAGCAGGGGCCGTGCGACCCGCTCGCCGGCATGCACGGCGCGTTCGCCTTCCTGGTCGGGCTGTTCGAGCGCGAGGCGAGCGGGCGCGGTTCCGTGATCGAGTGCGCGATGGTCGAGGCCGCGCTGAACGCGGCCTCCGAACAGCTCGTCGAATTCACCGCCTACGGAGAGCTGCTCGGCCGCATGGGCAACCGCTCGACGACCGCCGCACCGCAGGGGCTCTTCGCCTGCGCGGGCAGCGAGCCGGGACGCGAGTCCTGGCTCGGGCTCACCGTCGAGAACGACGCGCAGTGGACGGCGCTGGTCGAGGCGATCGGCGCACCCGCGTGGGCGCGCGATCCCTCGTTCGCCACGTTCGCGGGTCGCAGGGCCGGCGAGGACGCGATCGCGGCCGGCCTGCGCACCTGGGCGTCGGGCGTCGACCGGGAGACGGCGCTCGCACGGCTGCTCCGCGCCGGAGTCCCCGCCGCCGCGGTCGCCGACCCCCGCAAGCTCGCCGACGGCTCGGCGCAGCACCGCGCCCGCGGGTTCTACGAGGAGGTCGACCACCCGGTCGTCGGCCGCCAGCCGATCGCGACCGTGCCGTTCCGCTTCGCGGGCGTCGAGCGCTGGATCCGGCGCCCGGCCCCGCTGCTCGGCGAGCACAACCGCGAGATCCTCTGCGGACTGCTCGGGGTGAGCGAGGCCGAGCTCGCCGAGCTCGAGGCGGACCAGGTCGTCGGCAACCGCCCGCCGGTCTGAGTACCGGCCCGGAAGGGTGGGGCCGGACCGCGCCCCCCCGGCCGGGACCGGCCGCGGGCCCGCCATCGCCCCCCTCGCGGTTCGAGGCTAGTCTCCGGCGAGAACCGGAGAAAGCGAGGAACTCCCATGCAGGACCAGCCCACGACCGACCCGACGACCGCCGCCGCGAAGCTCGGCTTCGACCCCGACGCGCTGCGGAACAGGTACCGCGCGGAGCGCGACAAGCGCGTACGCGCCGACGGCAACGACCAGTACGTCGAGGTCGCCGGCAAGTTCGCGCACTTCGTCGACGACCCCTACGTCGACCCGGGATTCCGGCGCGAGCCGATCACCGACGAGGTCGAGGTGCTCGTGATCGGCGGCGGCTTCGGCGGACTGCTCATGGGCGTCCGCCTGCGCGAAGCGGGCGTCACGGACCTGCGCATCCTGGAGAAGGCCGGCGACTTCGGCGGCACCTGGTACTGGAACCGCTACCCGGGCGCCGCCTGCGACGTCGAGTCCTACATCTACCTCCCGCTCCTCGAGGAGGTCGGCTACGTGCCGAAGGAGAAGTACTCCGGCGCACCCGAGATCCTCGAGCACAGCCGGGCGATCGCGCGGAAGTTCGACCTCTACCGCGGCGCGATCTTCCAGACCGCCGTGACCTCGATGCGCTGGGACGAGCCGTCGGGCCGCTGGGTCGTCGAAACCGACCGCGGCGACGCGATCCGCGCGCGCTTCGTCTGCATGGCGAACGGCCCGCTCGACCGCCCGAAGCTGCCGGGACTGCCGGGCCTCGAGAGCTTCGAGGGGCACTCCTTCCACACGAGCCGCTGGGACTACGCCTACACCGGCGGCGGCCCCGAGGGCGGGCTCGTCGGGCTCGCCGACAAGAACGTCGGCATCATCGGCACCGGCGCCACCGCCGTGCAGTGCATCCCGCATCTCGCCCAGGGCGCGAAGCACCTCTGGGTGTTCCAGCGCACGCCGTCCTCGATCGACGTGCGCGCCAACCGCCCGACCGATCCCGCGTGGGCCGCGAGCCTCGAGCCCGGCTGGCAGAAGCGCCGCATGGAGAACTTCAACATCCTCGTGACCGGCGGGATGCAGGACGAGGATCTCGTCGCCGACGGCTGGACCGACATCATCCGCAAGCTGCTCGTCATGGTGCAGCGCGACGCCTCGCAGGGCGAGCCGATCGACATCGTGAAGACGATGGAGCTCGCCGACTTCGAGAAGATGGAGCAGATCCGCGCGCGGGTGGAGTCGATCGTCGAGGACGAGCGCACCGCCGAGGCGCTCAAGCCCTGGTACCGCCAGTTCTGCAAGCGACCCTGCTTCCACGACGGCTACCTGCAGGCCTTCAACCGCCCGAACGTGACGCTCGTCGACACGGCGGGACGCGGCGTCGAGCGGATCACCCCGCGCGGCATCGTGGCCGGCGGCGTGGAGTACCCGCTCGACTGCATCGTCTACGCGAGCGGCTTCGAGGTCGGCACGAGCTTCGCGCGCCGTGCCGGCTACGACGTCGTGGGCCGCGACGGCGTGCGCCTGAGCGACCACTGGGCCGACGGCGTGCGCACGCTGCACGGCATCCACTCCCACGGCTTCCCGAACTGCTTCATGCTCGGCACCCAGCAGGCGGGCTTCACGGTCAACTTCCCGCACCGCCTCGACGAGCAGGCGCGCCACGTCGCTCATGTCCTCGGCCGCGTCCGCGAGACGGGGGCGCGGCGCATCGAGGTGACGGCCCAAGCCGAGCAGGAGTGGATCGACACGATCATCTCCCTCTCGGGCATGGGCCGGCAGTTCCTCGAGGAGTGCACGCCCGGCTACTACAACAACGAGGGCAAGCCGGACCTGCGCAGCGCGCAGGACGGCTTCTACGGCGCGGGCCCGATCGCCTACTTCGGCGTGCTGCGCCGCTGGCGCGACGAGGGCACGATGCCGGGGATGGTCGTCGAGGGCGGTACGGCCGGCTAGACCGACCAGGTCTGCAGCGGCGCGAGCACGACGGCGCGCGCGCCGCAGGCGCGGATCTCGTCGACGAAGCCCTCGACGTCGACGCCGGGGAGCTGGCGCGGCGGGGCCTCGACCGGGATCGAGAAGTCGTCCCAGTGGCAGGGGAGGACGATCTCCGGCTTCACGATCCCGACGATCGTCCGGGTGTAGTCGCGGCGGTACTGTCGCCCGGCCGCGCACAGGAGCAGCACGTCCGCGCGCGCGAGCCGGTCGTCGAAGAAGTCCGCCGTGTCGACGTGGAGCACCCGGGTCCCGGCGGTCTCGAGGAGCCAGTGGAACACCGCCCCGTGGCGCAGCTCGCTCGCGCGCGGCGGCCACGACGGCGGCGAGACGATGTCGCCGGGGAACGGCACGCGGCCGAACAGCGCGCGCCCGTGCCGCGACTCGAGCGCGGTCGCGCGCGCCGCGCCGCAGGCGACCGCGTCGCCCGCGCGCACCTCGACGAAGCGCTCCATGTCGAAGCCGTAGGCGCGCGCGATCTGCGCCGTCGCCGAGCTGCCGACCAGCCGCGCCCCGGTGTGGCGCGCGACCGCCGGCGCGTCGAGCGCGTGGTCGTAGTGGCTGTGACCGACGAGCACCTCGTCGGCGACCGGCACGTGGCGGGCGACGCGGGCCTCGTCGATCGCGAGACGGCCGAAGAGCGTGGTGCGGACGTCCGCGCGCGAGACGTAAGGGTCGATCGCGAAGGTTCGCTCCGCGCTCGAGACGACGAAACCCGCGGTGCCGAGGAAGGTGAAGCGCAGGCCGCCGCCGTCGGACCGGCCGGGTGCCGGCTCGAACGCGGGCGGAGCCGCGGTGAGCAGTCGGCGGATCATCGGTCGCGGTCCCGGCGCGTCGCAGGCGGAGCCGCGACGGCGTCGAACCGGCGGTCGCGCTCGACCGCGAGCGAGAGCGCGATGCCCGGGGCGAGGTCGTCCGAGGGAATCGGGGCGCCCGCGACGATCCGCAGGGGCAGGACGCCCGCCCAGCAGCCGATCGACAGGTCCTCCGCGTCGTCGAGCGGTCCGCCCGAGCGGACCTTGGCCGACGCCTCGTCGATCGCGAGCGCGATGACCGAGGTCGCCTTCATCTCGACCTCGTTCGGCGCGCGCACCTCGTCCCAGCGGCCGGGCAGGACGTGCTCGGAGATCGAGCGCAGCGCCGCGAGCTTCTCGTCGCGCTCGACGACGGCCCGGGCTCGGCCGACCAGGACGACCGAACGGTAGTTCATCGAGTGGTGGAACGCCGAGCGGGCGAGGACGAGCCCGTCGAGCAGCGTCGCGGTGACGCAGACGGAGGTCCCCTCGCCGGCGCGGCGCATCGCTCGACTTGCCGACGAGCCGTGCAGGTAGACGACGTCGCCCGCGCGCGCGTGGATCGTCGGGACGACGAAGGGCTGGCCGTCCTCCACCAGCCCCAGGTGGCAGATCGGCGCCGCGTCGAGGATCGCGTCGATCGTCGCGCGATCGTAGGCGCCCCTCGCGGGAAGCCTGCGGACCCGGACCCGGTCGCTCGGTGCGGACGCCACGACGCAGATCATGCGCGAACGAACCGCCCGGCGAAAGCGCGCGCCGCTCCGCGATCGTGGGAGGCCGTTCGGCCGACCGCGGCCGGTCCGGGTCAGACCGTTTGCACGGGGCGAGTCACTCGCAGCGCAGCTTGCTGCCGACCGGCCGGCAGGCGAGCGACGCCGAGACGGCGCAGGCGCCGTCCGCGCCGGCCGATGCACCCGGCCCGAGCACGAGCGTCACCCGCAGCGGCCCGACCACCGGCCCCGCCAGCGCCTGCTTCTTCGTCTGCAACTGCACGGCGACGTCTCCGTTCCAGAGCTGCTTGTACTGGAGCTTGGAGAGCCCGCTCGCGCTGCCGACCGTGCAGGACGGCGGGTCGATCGCGCCCGAGCCGTTCACATAGAGCGCCTTGGGGCCCGAGACCTTCCAGCGATCCTTGCGCGGGTTGCACGCGGCCGTCGACGACCCGGGAACCGGGTGCGTCGCCGCCGTGAGATCGAGCAGCGACGAGCCGCCCGACCCGAGATCTTCGACGAGGACCTGCGCCCCGCCGTCGAGCGGATGACCGTCGGGGCGTCCCTGCGGCCATGCAAGCGTCGCGTCGAGCTTGATCGACTGCGCGCCGGGCGTGCGGCCGAGCCCGGCCACGTCGACGCGGGCAGCGAAGACCGAGCCGCCGGCCGTGCAGAGCGCGGTCGCGGGTGGCGTGCACGAAGGCGCGGACACCTTCTCGGGCGACCACCAGTTGCCCGACATCACGATCATCGAGAGCAGCTCGAGCGTGTTCTCGTAGTAGCCGCCGGCGGCGAGCGGCGTCGCGACGACCAGGTCCCAGACGTCGTTCAGCCACGCCTGGTGGGCCGCGTCCACGGTCGCGCCGGCACCGATCGGCGCGACGAAGGCCATCGAGAGGTAGTCGCTGTTCGCGCTCGGCGTGCCGGAGAGACGGTAGCCGCTGCGGATCTTCGACGGGTCGCCGCCGGTCGCGCCCCGGATCCACGTCTCGATCCGGCCGACCGCGGCGCGTGCGCGGGGCTCACCGTTCACGATCCAGTCGGTCGCGAGACGCCAGGGGTCGCGGCAGGCGTTGTAGTCGTAGGCGCCGTCGTTCGCGCCCTCGAGGAATCCGGCGGGCGCGGGCGAAGGCGACGAGAGCGCGTTCACGACGAAGTCGGGCAGGAGCCCGGTCGCGGGGCTCGAGCCGGACTGCAGCGCGTCCACGACGTCCCAGGTGTGCTCGACGAGGTCGGACCACGAAGCATCCGAGGTCGCGGCGCCGAAGGCGCGCGCGTGATCCGGCATGAAATCCGAGGTGCGTGTCGCGGTCGCGAAGGTGCCGGCGTCGTTCCCGACCCAGTCGCCGAGCTTCACGATGCGGCCCGACGGGTCGAGGTCGCCCGAGCGGATCGCGGCGATGATCGTGTTCGCGGCCTCTCGGTAGTCGACGACCCCGCAGCTGCCCCACTGGCGGTCGGCGAGCAGCAGCGCGAAGGCGATGTCGAGGTCGCCGTCGGAGGCGGAGTCGGAACCCTGCGCGTCCTGGCAGGAGCGGGACTGGTTCCAGGCCATGAGCCCCGGCGTCAGGCTCGACGGGTGCTCGCGGTAGAAGGCGAACATGCCGTCGAAGATCGCCTGCGCGTCGGGATCGTGGCCCGCCATGAGGGCTGCGAGCATCATGCCGTAGCCGTGCGCCTCGGAGACCGTGAGGTTGCCGCTGCCGGCGCCCGCGAGCACGACGAACCGACCCGCCCCGCAAGCCTCGGCGACGTACTCGGCCTTCCACTCGTCGAAGGAGTCGCGTACCGTCTGGTCGAGGGCGGCCTGCGAGAGGTGATCGGGGCGGATCGAGCCGGCCGCGTAAGTCATCGGGTGCGACCCGAACGGATGGGCGACGGGCAGGTCGGTCCACGCGGCACGAGCGGGTCCCGCGACCGGGAGCGCGAGAACGAGCAGCATGGCGACCATCGCGGGGCGACACCCGCGCTCCGGTCGCCGTTCGCTCCGCGCGCCGCGGCCCGGGTGGATCGTCCGCACGACCTCGGAACCCGTTCTCGTCCCCATGATCGATGGCTACTCGCGCGTCCGAACTCGGGGAAGGCGGGCGTTTCCCGGGTGCGACCGCCGCACCGCCCGGGACGGCTGGCAGGAGGCCGTGACCGCGTATAACGTCCCGACCTTGCCTGGAGGATCGGACGAGATGGCGGTGATCATGGGCGTGTTCGCCTGGGGAGGGCGGATCGCCGTGCGCGTGCTGCGCGGTGCCGCCGACGTGGTCGACGGCCTGGTCGGCCTGATCGATGCCGGCCTCGATGCCGCGGGGGAGCCCGCGGGCGGGCCCTGGGCCGGACCGGACGAGGACGAAGCCGACCCCTTCGAGCGCTTCCGCGCCGCGGCCACGGCCCGCAACGCCGCCGACTCCTTCGCCGATCGCGGCGGTGCCGAGACCCGTGGGTCGAGCCGACCCGCCACGGCCGAGGACGAAGACGAACGGGCGGAGGACGAGGTGGGGGCCGCGCCGGGCCCCGGAGACGAGCGTGCAGAGGACGGTCTCGTCGAGGAGGAGCAGGAAAAGGACGACCTCGACGAGGAACTCGGCCTGGACGCGGAAGACGACCTCGACGCCGAAGAGGGAGAGGCCGAGGACGCGGCCGACTCCGGGGGTGACCTCGACGACGAAGAAGATCCGACGATCGACGTCGAGTCGAACGTCGCGGCGGATCTCGCGACCGACGTCGGGAGCGGGGGAGGCCCTGCCGAGGACGAGACGGCGGACGACCCGGAGCGAGACGACCTCCCGCCCGCGGCCGCCGACGGGCTCGACGCATCCCCTCCGGCAGAGACCGGTACCGGGAGCGGGATCGTGACGCGCGGGTCGGCCTCGAGAGACGATCGAGCCACGGCCCGGGTCGCCGACTCGGAAGCGACGAGTTTCGGGGAGGCCTTCCGTGCCCGGGGCATCCTCGCACCGGCTCCCGAGCGGGGGAGCCCGGGGCCGGGCGGGCCCGTGGACGCGCCCCGAGCCGGGACGCGCGAGCGCATCGCGGCTGCACTCGGCGCCGCGCGCAGCACCTTCGAGTCCGCTCGCGCGCGCCGCGCCTTCGGCGAAGCCTCGTCCGCGACCTCGGCCGTCGAGGGCCCCGATTCCGCGCGCAGGAAGTCCGCGAAGGCCGGGAGAAAGCGCGACGACTCCGAGGCTCGATCCGCCCGGAAGTCGAAGAAGAAGGGCAAGGCGAAGAAGCTCGCCGAGGCGAAGGGCGGCGGGAAGGCCCGCAAGTCGGCCGGAGCCGGGAAGTCGAGCGATGCGGCGCCGAAGAAGGCGAAGTCGGCATCGCGGGAGAAGGGCTCCACCGGCGCCAGGAAGAAGGGGCGCAAGAAGTAGGGAGCCCACGAGCCGGGAAGGTGGAGCCTCGCCCCCGTCGATCGCCGGCGCAGCCGCGCCATGCTCTGCGACCGCACCGAACTTCCCGACCGGCGTGCGCGGACCGCCCGCGGGGAAGCGGGTCAGGCCGGGACGGAAGCCGGACCCAGGTCGAGCCGTCCCTCGCGCCACGCGCGCCAGGTCGCGCGCGGATGGGTCGGCTGCCGCGCGCACCAGCGCAGGTGCGCGGCGAAGCACACGTCCGGATCGCTCGCGTCCGGGCCCGAAGGCATGCGCCCCCCGAGCCGGGCCTCGACGCTCTCGAGCAGCCGCTCGTGGTACCCCTCGTAGACGCAGAGGTTGCGCAACCTGCGGTGGTGCGGGTCGCTGCCGTCGACCACCGCGCGGGCGCGACGCGCGAGTCGCTCGAGCCGACCCGGGTGGATCGACAGGAGTTCGAGGTCGTAGGACGACTGTCCGCGGTCGTGATGGGTGCCGAGAGGGTGGCGCTCGATCCGGTCCGGCCCGCTCGCGAGGCCCGAGAGGTCCCACGGCGCGATCGATCCCTCGCGCAGCAGGAACGGGAAGCGCAGCAGCCGGTTCGCGAGCAGCCTCGCCCCGGGATCGTCGCGCACCGGGGCCTCGACCGCAGTGCCGATCGTCCCGGGTCGAAACGCGATGCGGTGGAGCATGCGGATCACGCCGAGCTCGACCTGCCAGAGGTTCGGCACCTGCTCGACGAGTCCCGATCGGCGCAGCACCTCGAGCGTCGAGCGAACCCTCGCGGGCCGCACGAGCAGGAGCCGAGCATGCCAGGGCGTGCGCCCCGGCGCGTCCGGCGACGCCCCGTTCGCGTCCGCGCGCGTCCGCCCCACGCGGGGGATCGAAGGCGCGTGCGGACGCGATGTCAACCCGGGGGCT
>JAGWVP010000721.1 GCA_018970825.1 bacterium
ACGAGCATGTCGCCGCGGCTGGAGTCGATCTCGTCCTCGAGCGTCAGCGTCACGCTCTGCGGGGCGAAGGCCTCCTCGAGCTCGCCGTCGAAGGTGACGATCGATTTCACCCGGCTCTTCTTCCGCGAGGGGAGGCTCATCACCTCGTCACCGCGGCGGATGATCCCGGAGGCGATCGTTCCCGCGAAGCCGCGGAAGTCGAGGTTCGGCCGGAGGACGAGCTGGACGGGGAAGCGGAAGTCCTCCAGGTTCCGGTCGGAGCCGATGTACACCGTCTCCAGAAGCGACATCAGCGGGGCGCCCGTGTACCAGGGCATGTTCGCGCTGTTCGTGACGACGTTGTCCCCCTCCAGCGCCGAGATGGGGAGGAAGTGGACGTCGGGCATGTCGAGGCGCGAGGCGAAGGTCTGGTAGTCGGTTCGGATCCGCTCGAAGACCCCTTCGTCCCACGCCACGAGGTCCATCTTGTTGACGGCGACGACGACGTGACGGATGCCGAGGAGGGACACGATGAAACTGTGGCGCCGCGTCTGCGTGAGCACGCCGTGGCGGGCATCGACGAGGATGATCGCCAGATCGGCCGTCGAGGCCCCGGTGGCCATGTTGCGCGTGTACTGCTCGTGGCCGGGCGTGTCGGCGATGATGAACTTCCGGCGGTGGGTGGAGAAGTAGCGGTAGGCCACGTCGATCGTGATCCCCTGCTGCCGTTCGTCCTCGAGGCCGTCGGTGAACAGCGCCAGATCGACCTTCCCGCCGGTCGTGCCGTATCGCGAGGAGTCGCGGGCGATGGCCGCGAGCTGGTCCTCGTAGATCATCTTCGACTCGTAGAACAGCCGGCCGATGAGGGTGCTCTTGCCGTCGTCGACGCTCCCGCAGGTGATGAAGCGGAGCAATTCCTTGCGCTCGTGCTCTGCGAGGTAGGCGTCGATGTCCTTGGCGATGAGCGAGGATTGATGGGACATGTCGGATGTCGCTTGGGGGTTGCTACGCGTCCATCTGGGGAAACGGCTCACGCTCCGGCTTCGAGGGGTCTTCAGCGGCCGGCGGCGACAGCCGCGGTCCGCTGCAGGGCCCGGCGGAGGTCAGAAGTAGCCCTCGCGCTTCTTCTTCTCCATCGAACCGGCCTCGTCGGAATCGATGAGGCGGCCCTGGCGCTCGGAGAAGGTGGTGAGGAGCATCTCCTGGATGATCTCGGGAAGCGTCGTGGCGCTCGAGTCGACGGCGCCGGAGAGGGGATAGCAGCCGAGCGTGCGGAAGCGCACGCGGCGCATCTCCGGCTTCTCTCCCGGCTCGAGCGGCAGCCGGTCGTCGTCCACCATGATCATCACCCCGTCGCGCCGCACGATCGGGCGCTCGGCCGAGAAATAGAGCGGCACGATGGGGATCTTCTCGAGATGGATGTACTGCCAGACGTCGAGCTCGGTCCAGTTGGAGAGCGGAAAGACGCGGATGCTCTCCCCCTTCCGCACCTTCGTGTTGTAGAGATTCCAGAGCTCCGGCCGCTGGTTCTTCGGATCCCAGCGGTGGTGCTCGTCGCGGAAGGAGAACACCCGCTCCTTCGCCCGGCTCTTCTCCTCGTCGCGCCGCGCTCCGCCGAAGGCGGCGTCGAAGCGGTGCTTGTCGAGGGCCTGGCGGAGGGCCTGCGTCTTCATCACGTCGGTGTGCACCTTGCTGCCGTGGGTGATCGGATTGATCCCC
>JAGWVP010000058.1 GCA_018970825.1 bacterium
CTTCGACATCGTGGAGATCCTAGCGCGCTTCCCTCCGGGGCGGGAGTGTCGCAGTCTCGGAGTCGATGGCGGGCTTCGGACCCGAGGCGGAAGGATTCCTGCGCACGGCGCTCGCGGCCGCCCACTCCTCTCACGGCTTCCTCGCGTGGATGGAGGAGGCCGGCGAGCGTCTCGGGCCCGAGACGCTGCCCGGGATCTCGTCGCACGCCCGCGCCGAGCACGCCCCCGCCCTGCGGACCGCGCGGCTCGCGCTCGGGGCCGCGCGGGCGCCCTCGGAACTCGACGGGTGGGCCGAGCGCTTCGTCGCGGCGGTCGACGAGGCGGGCCGCGCCTGCGACGCGATCTGCGAGGTCGCGTCGGCCCCGCCGTTCTCGGGCATCGAACTCGTGCTCTCCTCGCTCCACCACGCGGCGCGAGCCCAGGAGGGCTTCTACGCACTGCGCGGCACGCTCGCGCCGTTCGCCGGCTTCTGGAACCTGCCCGGCACGACGGTCCGCGACCTTCCGCCGCGGCGTGCCGACGCGAACGGGCCCGCGACCGGGCTCGTGCACGTCGGGGCGAGCACCCACCACGGCGGCTTCTCGCTCTACGTGCCGGAGGACGGGCCGCCCGACCGCGTGCGCCCGCTCGTCGTCGCCCTCCACGGGGGCTCGGGCAACGGCCGCGACTTCCTGTGGACCTGGCTGCGCGAGGCGCGCAGTCGCGATTTCCTGCTCGTCGCGCCGACCGCGGTCGACCAGACCTGGGGCGCGCGCGAGGACGAGGGCCTGCTCTCGATCCTCGGCTGGATCGCGAATCGCTGGCCGGTCGACCGCAGGCGCATCCTGCTGACGGGCCTCTCCGACGGTGCGACCTTCGCGCTCGTCTACGGTCTCGCGCACCCGGGCGTGTACCGGGCGATCGCGCCGTTGTGCGGAGTCTTCCACCCGGCGAACGAGGCGCTCGGAAACCTCGGCCGCGCCCGGGGCGTGCCCGTCTACCTGGTCCACGGCGCCCGCGACTTCCTTTTTCCCGTCGAGATGGCGCGTGCCGCGCACGAGACGCTGCGCGAGGCCGGGGCCGACGTCGTCTACCGCGAGATCGCCGAGCTCTCGCATGCCTACCCGCGCTCGGAGAACGTCCGCATCCTCGACTGGTTCGAGGCGCTTCCGGACTGACGGAGCTTGCCGCAGGCCGGCGGCGCGCTATCGCTGGCGGCGGATGGCGGACGCGACGACCGACCGGGCCGGGGCCCCGAAGACCGACCCGCCGTTTCCGTTCGCGCGGGCCCTTCGCGCGGCCGTCTCGTGGCTGCTCGGGCCCGACGAGCCGGAGGCGGCCGACCTCGCGCACGGCGCCGCGTTCCTTCCCGCGCTCGGCGCGCTCGTCGGGCTCGCGCTCGGGCTGCTCGCGGTCGCGGCGAGCGACATCGTTCCGGGGCTCCTGCTGGCGCCGCTCCTCGTGGTCGCCCTCGCGGCGCTCCAGCGCGGGGGCGGCCCGCGCGCTCTCCTCGAGGGGACGGCGGCACTCGTGTCGGGCCCCGGCGTCCCGGAGGCAGCGGGCGCTTCGGATCCACCCGGCGGGAGCGACGCGGCGACGCCCGGGCTCGGCGCCCTCTCGCTCGCGAGCGTCGCGGTGGCGCTCGTCCTCGTCGCGAAGGCGCTCGCGATCGCCGCCCTCCACGGGCGCGCGCTCGGCATCGCGCTCGTTCTCGCCGCGATCCTGGGGCGATGGGCGCAGGTCGTGCTCGCCTACGGGTCGATCCCGCGCCCGGGCGACGCGTTCGCGGGGGCCTGGTGTCGCGGCTGCGCATTCCGAGAGTTCGGCACGGCGAGCGTGTCGGCGATGCTGCTCGTTCTCGCGCTCGCGAACGCCGTCGGGCTCGTGCTCCTGTTCGCGGTCGCGGCGCAGACGATCGCGCTCCGGATCCTCGCGCACCGGCGCGGAGGCATGACCCGCACGTCGATCGAGGCGGGGGGGGAACTCGCCGAGACGGTCACGTTGCTCCTCGGCGCGCTGCTCGCCCGGCTGATCGCGCCGGGCTGAATCCGGGGCCAAGCGGCCATGCCCGCTCAGGGCAGCGAGAAGCCGCTCCTCCGCGCGAGGTCGGCGAGGCCGTCGCGCCACGAGCCGTCCGCGCCCGCCGGGGCCGTCGCGACCGACTCGCCGGCCCCCGTGCACTCGCCGCCGAACGGCCCGTCGGGCACCTCGAAGTCGGGCGCCTCGGCGCGGGGCCGCGAGAAGTCGAGTACGCGCGCGAGGTTGTTCGCGGTCGCGTCTCGCACCGTGAGCGGCTCGAGCCCGAAGCGCCACTCGATCATCGCGAGCACCGAGGTGTGGTCGTACTGCAGGTGCCCTACGAAGCCGCGCCGGGCGAACGGCGAGACGAGCAGGGTGGGGACGCGGAAGCCGAGCCGGCCGTCGTTGTCGATCACGTCGTCCCACTCGGTGCGCGGCGCGAGCGGCGGGGGCACGTGGTCGAAGAAGCCGCCCCACTCGTCGTAGTTCACCACGAGCACGGTGCGGGCCCAGTTCGGGCTCGACGTGACGGCCCGGTACACCGTGTGAAGGAAGTGCTGGCCCTTGCGCACGTCGGCGAGCGGATGGTCGTCGTTCGAGACGCCGGCGCCCTCGCCGACGAACGACGGGTCGACGTACGACACGCGGGGCAGGCGCCCGGCCGCGGCGTCCGAGAAGAACTCGTCGATCGGGCTCGAGATCGAGGCGAGGTGCGTGCCCCAGAGCGCCGTCACCGGCAGGTCGGTGTAGTAGTAGCGCCCCGAGAGACCCGCGCCGGCCAGCCGGTCCCAGATCGTCGGCAGCGTCGAGACGTCGTAGGTGTTGCGCCTTCGGTCGGTCTGCCCGGCATGCTGGTAGATGCGGTTCGGGAAGGTCGGCCCGAGCATCGCGCAGAAGTAGCGGTCGAGCGTCGTCCAGGCGGGCACGGCCGCGCCGAAGAACGGCAGGTCCTCCTGCCGGTAGTAGCCGATCGGGAACAGGTCGTCGGAGCGCCCGATCAGCCAGCCGTCGTTCGCACCGTCGGCGAACTGCACGCGGCCACCGGCGTAGGAGTGGTCGGGATCGCGGTAGCTGCAGCCCTGGAAGTCGGGCGCGAGCGGCCAGGTCGCGCGCGCGGCTCCCTGCTTGTCGGGGTAGGCGAGGCCGGCCTGCTCGCCGTCGGCGCCCGGCGTCCAGCCGAGCATGTGGTCGAAGGAACGGTTCTCCATCATCACGACGACGAAGTGGTCGATGCCGGAGTCTCCCGGGGCGGGGAGCGGCAGCGACTCGGGGTCGAGGATCGCGCCGGAACCCGTGTCGCCGCACCCGCCGAGCGCGAGCGTGCCCGCACCGGCGGCGAGCCCCGCGAGGAACCGGCGACGCGTGAGCGACGGGACGGGTCGCGGGTCGAGGGTGGGACGGGGCATGTTCTTCATGGGGCCTCCGGGGACCGCTGGTTGGCGAAGCCGTGCCCGCGACCCATACTCCCTCCCCGATGGGGCGGACAATCCTCTTCGCGGCGCTCGGGGTGCTGCTGGCGGCGGGGCCCGGTTGCCGCTCGCGGACCGATGCCGCAGCCGCGCCGCCCGTCCGGGTCGCGATCGAGACGGCGAAGGGCACGATCACCGCCGAACTCGATGCCGCGCACGCGCCCGCGACGGTCGCGAACTTCCTGCGCTACGTGGACGCGGGTCTCTACGGGAACGGTCGCTTCCACCGCACGGTCCGGGCCGACAACC
Source organism: bacterium (assembly GCA_018970825.1). GTDB lineage: Bacteria > Desulfobacterota > Binatia > UBA12015 > UBA12015 > REEB422. The sequence goes on from JAGWVP010000058.1 coordinate 3,717, forward strand.
AGCCCGGCGCACCCTTCCCGATCGAGGTCGTGCAGGGCGGGCCCGACCCGGTGGTCGCCGGGCGGGGCTTCCCCCCGGTCGCTCTCGAGTCGACCCGGCGCACCGGGCTCCGTCACCTCGACGGCACGCTCTCGATGGCGCGTGCCGATCCGGACTCGGCGACCGCCGACTTCTTCGTGTGCATCGGCGACCAGCCCGAGCTCGACTTCGGCGGACGTCGCAACCCCGACGGCCAGGGATTCGCGGCGTTCGGCCGCGTCGTGGACGGCATGGACGTCGTCGGCGCGATCCGCGACGCTCGCGCGGACGGTCAGCGCCTCGACCCGCCCGTCGCGATCGTCCGGGTCCGCCGCCTCCCATGACGCGGCCGGCGCTGCCGTGCCCCGCCGCCGGCCGCGGGGCGGCCGGTCACTTCCCGAAGCGCTGCAGCGAATTGAAGTCGAAGAACGACGGGGCGAAGGTGAGACGCCGGTCGCTCGCCGGCTCCTTGCCGTCGGTCTGCAGGCCGCTCACCGTCGCCCGGTTCATCTTCACGTTCTCGGCGGTCTGGAAGCCCATGTTGGAGGCCCAGATCCTGTCTTCCTTCCCGTCGGGCCGCGTGAAACCCTTCGTGAGCATGCCGAGGACGTAGTAGGTGTTCATGAGGTCGCCCTGCCAGCTGAACTTGCGGTTGAACGCTCCCTGGTAGGTTTCCTGGTCCACGTAGAGCTGGATCTTCCCGTAGAGATAGTACTTGTCCTTCGGCACCGCCTCGATGATCCACATCGGGCGCTTCGCGAGCTGCGGGCCGACGGGCGCCCACGGGAGTCCCTTCCACGCGGGGTCCTGGAAGCCGACGGAGGCGATCTCCCTGGGCCAGATCGCGCGCCAGCCGCCGTCGGGCAGCCAGCGCTGCTCGCCCTTGCCCTCCATGCTGAGCGGGTCGACGTAGCGGAGCTGGTCCTTGCCCTCGACCAGTTTCCACTCGAAGTCCTCGGGCTTGCCGTCGAAGAACGGTCCGTCGTCCGAACTCATGTCGGAGCCGAGGAAGCCGTCGGAGCGGTTCGTCGGGGAGACCTGCCGGGTGCGTCGCAGGGACGGCACGTAGGCCCAGGTCGAGTCGCGCTTGTCGGCATCGCGGTAGCGCCACGCGAGCGCGGTCGTTCCCTGCAGGTCGCTCGGGCTCGTCGTCGTCGCGATGAACTGCATGAGCAGGTTCTGGGGATTCGGCGACCGGTAGGCCTCGCTCTGGCCGTCGTAGTACAGGAAGTAGACCTCCTGACCGGCCTCCCGGTCGATGCCGGTCGGGTTCACCCAGACGAGCCGCACGTCGTTGTGGCTGTTCCCCTGGTACCAGTAGCCGTAATACGAGTTCCACAGGATCTTCGTGCCGGCCTTCGGGTCCTTCGGGGCGACGTCGGGGAAGGGGAAGCCGTAGACGTAGGCGGGCTGCTTGCCGGTCGCCTTGTCGATGATCGTGCCCGCCTCGTTCACGTCGTACTTGCCGCGATTCGCCGCGGTCGCGTCCTCGTAGGCCTTCTCGAAGCGGTAGGCCCCCTTCGGCCAGTCGACCACGCGATTGCGGTACTCGCCTTTCTTGTAATGCTCGAGGACCTCGGGCGGGAGCATTCCCTCGGCGGCCTGCCACGTGTCCTTGTCGATCGTGGTGCCGACCGCGGGGCCGGACGGAGCGTCGGCGCGGGAGTCGGCGGAGGCGAGGACGGTCGCGAGGGCGACCGCGGTCGCGAGGAAGGCTCTGCTCGGGATTTCCATCCTGTGGACCTCCGTTGGGAGGGCGAGCCGCCCCCCGGCACGCACCACGGCTATCCCGATCGCGGCGCCGGGATCAAGCGAGCGGCGAGTCGCCGCGGGCCGGAGGGCATCCGGCTCGATTGACTTCGCCCCACGGCCGTTCCACGACCCGCGTGCGGGAGGATCCATGGCTTACGTCGCGGCGATCGACCAGGGCACGACCGGAAGCACGGCACTCGTCCTCGACGGCAGGGGACGCGTCGTCGGACGCGGGTACAGCGAGTTCCGCCAGCACTTCCCGAAACCCGGCTGGGTCGAGCACGACGCCGACGAGATCTGGAACGTCTCGCTGCGGGTACTTCGCGATGCGGTGCGCAAGGCCGGGGTCGAGCCGCGTGCACTCGCGGGGATCGGCATCACGAACCAGCGCGAGACCACCGTCCTGTGGGACCGCGAAACCGGCCGACCGGTGCACCGGGCGATCGTGTGGCAGGACCGCCGCACCGCCGCGCGTTGCGACGACTTGCGAGCGGCGGGCCGCCTGCCGCTCGTCGCGTCGCGCACCGGGCTCGTCCTCGACGCGTATTTCTCCGGCACGAAGCTCGAGTGGCTGCTCGAGAACGTCCCCGGCGCGGCGAAGGCGGCGGCCCGCGGCCGCCTCGCCTTCGGGACGATCGACTCCTGGCTCGTGTGGAAGCTCACCGGCGGCGAGGTCCACGCGACCGACTACACGAATGCTTCGCGCACGATGCTCTTCGACGTCCACCGCCGAAGCTGGGACCCGCGCCTGCTCGACATGCTCGGGATCCCGGAGTCGGTGCTGCCCGAGGTGCGCCCCTCGAGCGGGGAGTTCGGCCGCACGGCGCCCGGCGTCCTCGGGAGAGCCTCGGTGCCGATCGCCGGCATCGCGGGCGACCAGCAGGCGGCGCTCTTCGGCCAGCAGTGCGTGCAGCCGGGCATGGTGAAGAACACCTACGGGACCGGCTGCTTCGTGCTGACGCAGACCGGGGACCGCGCGGTGCGCTCGCGCAACGGGCTCCTCACGACGATCGCCTGCGGCCCCGACGGCGGTCCGGCCTACGCGCTCGAAGGATCGGTCTTCGTCGGCGGCGCGGTCGTGCAGTGGCTGCGCGACGGGCTCGGGATCGTGTCGCGCGCCTCCGACACCGAGAAGATCGCCGCCGGCGTTTCCTCGACCGACGGCGTCCACGTCGTGCCGGCTTTCGTCGGGCTCGGCGCACCCCACTGGGACCCCGAGGCGCGGGGTGCGATCCTCGGCATCACCCGCGGCACCACGCGCGCGCACGTCGTGCGCGCCGCGCTCGAGTCGATCGCCTTCCAGAGCCGGGACGTGATCGAGGCGATGGACGCCGACATGCGCTCGGCCGGGTTCGCCCGCGGCGTGAGCGAGGTCCGGGTCGACGGCGGCGCCGCCGCGAACGACTTCCTGATGCAGTTCCAGGCCGACCAGATCGGCGTGCCGGTCGACCGGCCGAAGGTCGTCGAGACGACCGCCCTCGGCGCCGCCTACCTCGCCGGTCTCGGCACGGGGGTGTGGCAGCCCCGCGACCTCGAGCGTATGCGATTCCGCGACCGCGTGTTCCGCCCCCGCATGAAGCAGGGCGAGCGCGACTGCCTGCACGCGGGCTGGAAGGCCGCGGTCGCCCGGGTGCTCCTTCGGCCCGGGGCGGGCGCAGGAGCACCCGGGGCCCGGGGCGGGGCGAAGGCTTCGGCGAAGGGGGCGAAGGGCCGGGCCCGTGCGTCCGCCGGACCCGCCCGCCGCAAGGCCCGAACGAAGGCGGTTTGAAGCCCCCGGGGCAGGGTGCTACCCGCTGGCGAACCATGAAAGAAGGCATCCACCCCCGCTACGAGCTCACCAAGATCGCCTGCAGCTGCGGCAACGTGTTCGAGACCCGCTCGACCGCCGACAAGGTGCACGTCGAGATCTGTTCGCAGTGCCACCCGTTCTACACCGGCAAGCAGAAGCTCATGGACGTCGCCGGTCGAGTCGACCGCTTCAACCGCCGCTACGGCAAGAAGAAGGACGCCGCCGCGCCGACGGGCGCCTGACCGCGACGTCGGACCGGCCCGCGCGCCTCGTTCGCGCGACCTAGCCGGGACGCCCCATGCTCGACAAGCTCGCCGAGGTCGAGACGCGCTACCGCGAGCTCGAGGCGATGCTCGTGGACCCCGCCGTGATCGCCAACGGGCGGGAGTTCGTCCGGCTGTCCCGCGAGCGCTCCGCCCTCGAGGAGATCGTCGCCTGCTACCGCGAGTGGAAGGCGGTCGCCGCAGAGGAGCGCGACACCGCCGGCCTCCTCGAGGATCCCGATCCCGGGGTCCGCGACATGGCCCGCGCGGACCTCCCCGGCCTGCGCGCCCGCCGCGAGGAAACCGAGGCGCGCCTGCGGATCCTGCTCGTCCCGAAGGATCCCAACGACGAGCGCGACGTGCTGGTCGAGATCCGCGCCGGGACCGGCGGCGAGGAGGCGAGCCTGTTCGCCGCCGACCTCTTCCGGATGTACTCGCGCTTCGCAGAGCGCCGCGGCTGGAGGGTCGAGATCCTGAGTGCGAGCCCGACCGGGCTCGGCGGCTACAAGGAGATCGTCGCGTCGGTCGCGGGACGGGGGGCCTACAGCCTGCTCAAGTTCGAGGGCGGCGTCCATCGAGTGCAGCGCGTCCCGGCGACCGAGGCGTCCGGCCGCATCCACACCTCCGCGGTCACGGTCGCGGTGCTGCCCGAGGCCGACGAGGTCGACGTCGCGATCGACGACAAGGAGCTCCGCATCGACGTGTTCCGCTCTTCGGGGCCCGGCGGCCAGAGCGTCAACACGACCGACTCCGCGGTGCGCGTGACGCACCTTCCCACGGGCCTCGTCGTGAGCTGCCAGGACGAGAAATCGCAGCACAAGAACAAGGCGAAGGCGCTCAAGATCCTGCGCTCCCGCCTGCTCGAGCGGGCGCAGGAGGAGCAGCGGTCGAAGATCGACGAGAGCCGGCGCAGCATGGTGGGCAGCGGCGACCGCTCCGAGAGGATCCGCACCTACAACTTCCCGCAGAACCGCGTGACCGACCACCGGATCAACCTGACCGTCCACGCGCTCGACCGAGTGCTCGACGGCGACCTCGACCCGATCGTGGGGCCGCTCGTCGCCTCGCAGCAGGCGGCGGCGCTCGAGGCCCAGGCCTGAGCGCCGCGGACGCGCCGAGCGTCGGCCGCGCGCTCGACGAGGCGACGGCGGTCCTCGCGGACGCCGGCAGCGAGAGCCCCGGGCTCGACGCCGAGCTCCTCATGGGCGCGGCGCTCGGCGCCTCGCGGGCTCGCGTCGTGGCGGAGCGCCGCTCGCCGCTCGGCGGGGCGGAGGCCGCCGCCTTCGCGGCGCTGCTCGAGCGACGGCGCCTTCGCGAGCCCGTCGCCTACCTGCTCGGTGAACGCGAGTTCTGGTCGCTCGACCTCGCGGTCGACGGTCGCGTTCTCGTGCCGCGCCCGGAGACCGAGCGACTCGTCGAGGTCGCGCTCGAGACGATCCAGCGCGCACCGACGCTTCCCGGGGCTCGCCCCTGGCGGGTCGCCGACGTCGGCACCGGCAGCGGCGCGGTCGCGATCGCGATCGCCGCGTCCGCTCCGCCCGGCTCCCGCGGACTCGTCGTCGCGACCGATCGCTCCCGGGACGCGCTCCTCGTCGCCCGGGCGAACGTCGAGCGACACCGGGGGGAATGCCACTGGCCGGTGCTCGCGGTGCGCGCCGACCTGCTCTCCGCCATGGCGCCTGCGTCGCTCGACCTGGTCGTCTCGAACCCGCCCTACCTCTCGCCGTCGGAGATGGCGTCGCTCGCACCCGAGCTCCGCTTCGAGCCCGCGGGCGCGCTCGCGGGTGGCGATGACGACGGGCTCGGTGTAGTGCGATCGCTCGTCGGGCAGGCGGCGTCGGTGCTCGTCCCGGGGGGCTTCCTCGCGTTCGAGATCGGTGCCGGACAGGGGGCGGCGGCGCTCGGGCTCTTCGGGCCCGAGACCTGGCGCGACCCGGCGATCGTTCGGGACATCGAGGGACGGGATCGCGTCGTGGTCGCGCGGCGAGATCCGCTCGCCTGAAGGGGCGGGCCCGGCTCCGGCCGGGACGAGGCGACGAGGGGGACGCATGGACGAGATCGTGATCCGGGGCGGGCTCAGGCTCGCGGGCGAAGTCGAGGTCGGCGGCGCCAAGAACGCGGCGCTCCCGATCCTGTTCGCCTCGCTGCTCACGGCCGACACCTGCCGGATCCGCAACGTGCCCAAGGTCGTCGACTGCGTCACGACCGAGCGTCTCCTCGAGCAGCTCGGCGTCGACGTCGTGCCCAACCAGGACGGCAGCGTGGTGCTGACGGCGCGCGAGGTGACGAGCCTCGAGGCGCCCTACGACCTCGTGAAGACGATGCGCGCGTCCTTCCTCGCGCTCGGGCCCCTGCTCGCGCGCTTCGGCGAGGCCCGGGTCGCGACGCCCGGCGGGTGTGCGATCGGCAGCCGTCCGGTGAACATCCACCTGGCCGCCTTCGAGCAGATGGGCGCCTCGATCCACCACTCGCACGGATACGTCGAGGCCCGCGCGCCGCGCGGGGCCGACGGGAAGCCGCGCCTGCGCGGCGCCCACATCACCTTCGAGATGCCGTCGGTCGGGGCGACCGAGAACGTCATGATGGCGGCCTCGCTCGCGCAGGGCACCACGGTGATCGACAACGCGGCGCGCGAGCCCGAGATCGTCGACCTCGCGGTCATGCTGCGCGCGATGGGCGCCCGGGTCCGCGGCGACGGCACCTCGTCGATCGAGATCGAGGGGCGCGAGGAACTCGGGGGCTGCACCCACACGGTCGTGCACGACCGGATCGAGGCCGGGACCTTCCTCATGGCGGCGGCCGCGGCCGGCGGGGACGTCACGGTGCAGGGCGCCCGGGCGGATCACCTCTCGGCGGCGATCGAGCTGATGCGACGCGCCGGGGTCGTGATCGACGAACTCCCCGACGCGGTGCGCGTCCGCAGCGACCGGCGCCTGCGCGCGGTCGACCTGCGCACGGCGCCGCACCCCGGCTTTCCGACCGACCTGCAGGCGCAGATGATGGCGCTCATGTGCTTCGCCGAGGGAGCGTCCTGCATCACCGAGACCATCTTCGAGAACCGCTTCATGCACGTGCAGGAGCTCGTCCGCATGGGGGCCGACATCCGCATCGACGGCCACACGGCGGTCGTGCACGGCGGCCGGCCCCTCGAGGGCGCACCGGTCATGGCGACCGACCT
>JAGWVP010000722.1 GCA_018970825.1 bacterium
ATCGCCATGGTGGCGGGCTACGCGATCGGCGGCGGGCACGTCCTGCACGTCGTCTGCGACCTGACGATCGCGGCCGACAACGCGGTGTTCGGGCAGACCGGACCGAAGGTCGGTTCGTTCGACGGCGGGTACGGTGCGGGCTACCTCGCGCGCATCGTCGGCCACAAGAAGGCGCGGGAGATCTGGTACCTCTGCCGCCAGTACGGCGCGCAGGAGGCGCTCGAGATGGGCCTCGTGAACACGGTGGTCCCGCTCGAGAGGCTCGAGCAGGAGACGGTCGCCTGGTGCAGGGAGATCCTCGAGAAGAGTCCGCTCGCGCTGCGCTGCCTGAAAGCCTCCTTCAACGCGGATACCGACGGGCTCTCGGGACTGCAGGAACTCGCCGGGAACGCGACGCTGCTCTACTACACGACCGAGGAGGCGCGGGAGGGCAAGAACGCATTCCTCGAGAAGCGCCGCCCCGAGTTCGAGCGGTTTCCGAGGCTGCCGTGACGCCTTCCGAAGCCGTCTCCGGCGGCATCCGGGGTGCGAACCTCTCGGCCTGGGTGGTCTCGGCCCGGCCGAGGACGCTGCCCGCCGCCGTCGCCCCGGTGGTCGTCGGTACCGCGGCCGCGATGGCGGCCGGCGGCTTTCGCCCGGGGATCGCGGGGCTCTGCCTCGCGGGAATGTTGATGCTCCAGGTGGGTGCCAACCTGCTGAACGACTGGGGCGACTCGCTCCGCGGCGCGGACGCGATCGGGCGGGTGGGGCCGGTGCGGGCGCTGCAGAGCGGCGCCCTCTCGCCCCGCGCGGTGTTCGCAGGCGGCGTCGCCGCACTCGCGTCGGCCGTGGCGATCGGGATCGCCCTCGCAGCGGTCGGGGGCTGGCCGGTGGTGGCCGTCGGGATCCTGGGCCTCGTCGGCGCGGCAGGGTACACGGCGGGGCCGTATCCGTTCGCGTACCACGGGCTCGGCGAGTGGGTGGTGTTCTGGTGTTTCGGGCCGCTGCCGGTGTGCGCCACCGAGTTCCTGCAGGCAGGGCGCGTCTCGGCGGCGGGCGCGATCGCGTCGATCGCGCTCGGGCTTCTCGCGGCGGCCATTCTCGTGGTGAACAACGTGCGCGACGCGGAAGGCGACCGGCTCTGCGGGAAGCGGACGATCGCAGTCCTCCTCGGGGTCGAGACGGCGCGGCTCCTCCACCCGGCTTTCGTGGCCGGCGCGGCAGCGGTTCCATTGCTGCTCTGGGCATCCGGGCTCGCTTCGGTCGGAGTGATGGCCTCCTGGCTCGCGCTCCCGCTGGCGGCCCGCCCCGTGGCAACCGTCCTCGCCGGGCGAGAGGCTCCGGAGATGAACGCGGCCCTCGCCGGGACCGCTCGGCTGATGCTCGTGTTCGCCCTTCTGCTCTCGCTCGGGCTCGCGGCGGGCTGAAGTCCCCGGACCCCTCGCGCGCAGGTGGATCCATGCGGGTGATCCTGGCCGAGCTGCTGCCTTACTCGATTCCCTTCCGGACACCGCTCGACACGGCGCGGGGCCCGCTGCGGCGGAGACGGGGCGCGATCCTTCGGCTGCGGACCGACCTCGCCGTCGATCCGGGAGTCGAGGGACTCGGGGATTTCGCTCCTCATCCGGCCGCGTCGGACGAGGAGGTGGAGAAGGAGTGGCGCACCCTCTCGAACGCGGTTCGCGAGTTCCCCGGGATCGACGTCGATCGCGTCGAG
>JAGWVP010000723.1 GCA_018970825.1 bacterium
AGCGTCCGCGGGCCGAGCCGGAACGCGAACCAGGCGCGGGTCGCGGCCTCGAGCACGAGCAGGTTCAAGGCGACGAGCGCGAGCACGGCGAGACACCTGCGCCCGATCGGCGCGCGAGACGTCCCGGCCACGCCGCGGATCATGTCCGAGGTGCCGGCGGGCGGCAACCGTCGAGGCGACGCCCGGCGCGAGCACCGCGGGGCGACGCAGCGCGACCGAAAAGCCGCCGGGCCGCCCGGGACTTCGCTCGCCGGGGGCGCGAAGCCCCCGGCGGCTACTCGTACGAGCCGCCCGCGGGAGGGAAGGCGAAGGTCGTGCCGTTCGCGCGGTTGTTGCCGAGGTCGGTGTTGCCGGCCGCGATCACGTACTCGAAGTCCGCGTTCTTCTCCGACCGGTTCGACTCGACCTGGGAGCCCGCGGTCGCGAGCCGGATCCCGACGCCGCCGTTGCCGACCGCGGTGTTCGAATCGAAGATCGGCGCGGTCGCGGCCAGGATCCGCAACCCTTCCCCGCCGTTGACCGCCGCGTAGTTCGAGTAGATCCGGTTGCTGCTCGCGTTCACGACGAGCCCGTGCCCGACGTTGCCGCGGTCGCGGAGGTTGCCGAACGAGTTGCTCTCGATCTCGTTGTCGAATCCGTTCACGACCGCACCCGAGCCCTGGTTGTCCTCGCAGGTGCTCGAAGTGAGCGTGCCGTTCGAGGCGTCGAGGACGATGCCGTCGCCGCCGTTGTTCTTGACCGACAGGGTGTCGAGGCGCGTGCGCTGGCCCTTCATGACGACGCCCTGGGCCGCGTTGTCCCGCACCTGCAGTTCGCGGAGCGTGCCGTCCGCGCACGTCGCGTCGGTGTCGGCGACCCCGATCCCGAATTTCTGGACGAGGCCGCGGTTCACGAGCACGTTCGTCGCCCCGGCCGCGATCCGGATGCCGACGCCCGTGCGCTCCGAGGCCCTCCTCGGCCCGCTGATCCGGAAGCTGTCGCCGAGGTTCAACTGGACGCCCGCCGCGGCGATCACGAGGCCGTCGGTCGCCCCGGCGTCGGCGCAGTCGAGGTCCTGGCCGAGCAGGAGCTGGGTGTCCGTTCCGAAGAACGCCGCGTCGAGCGTCTGTCCGCAGTGGATCTCGACCGGGGTGCCGCTCGGCAGGAGCGTCGCGGCCGCGGTGGTGGGGACGAGACCGACCGGGATGTAGGTCCGGCAGCTCGAATGGAAGAGGTCTCGCGAGAGCTCGGTCGTGAATGTCGGAAACACGCCCTCGAGGGCCGAGATCAACCCGCCCTGCGTCGTCGCGGCGAGCGGGCAGCCCAGCTCGACGACCGTCGGGTCCGGGCAGCGCGAGGCGATCACCGAGAGCAGCCGCTCGCGAACCCGCCCGATGCAGTCGAGCGCCTTCGCATCCTTCACCTCCCCGGTCGCGAAGTCGACGCAGGGCTCGCCGCCGTTCTTCGTGACCGCGATCTCGCACTTCGCGATGCACTGCTGGACCTGGGAGAGGGCCTTGGGCAACTGTCCCGAGAGAGTCCGACCACAGTCGATGCCGGCCCGCGAGATCGTCCCCGCGGGACGGGGGCACGTCGGGGAATGGACCGTGAGGAAGATCGAGTCGAGCAGCCCGTCGACGCGGGTCTCGTAGGACGTCGGGTCGAGCACGAGCCAGTCGTAGAGGTCGGACGGAACGCGCTGGTCGAAGGGACAC
>JAGWVP010000724.1 GCA_018970825.1 bacterium
GTCGCCGTCGAGGCGCGCGCGGTCGCCGTCGCGGAGCGCAAGCCCGACAAGGTCGCGAACTGCGACGCCTTCCTCGGCGAACTGCGCAAGTCGTGCCCGACGTGCGCCCCCGAGCCGTCGGGTGCGAGCGCGGACTCGGCGCGACCGGCACCGGGCGGACCCGCGCCCGCCGCTCCCTGAGGAACTCGCCCGCGGGGCGTCAGTCGGCGGCGGGATCCGGGCGAGCGCCGTGGTCGCGCAGGAGCCAGGCGATCGCGGCCAGGCCCGGAACGAGAGCGAGCGCGACGACGGCCGGCGTCCAGACGAACAGCGACCCGCCGCCCGCGCTCGTCGCGCAGGCCTCTCCCGGTGCGGGGCGGTCGCAGAGAATGTCCTGCACGAGCGGCGACGCGAGGCCGTTCCACGCGGCGTGCTGCACGAGCGACCCGACGAGGCCCGCGAGCGCGGCCGCCCACGCGCGCGCACGGCTCGTCTCGATGGCGGCGAGGCCCAGCCCCGCGCCGAGCGTCGCCGTGAAGAGCGCGTGCTTGAAGCCGGAGAGCACGCCCCTCGCCCAGACCGCCTGCAGGAGACCCGGCATCCCTCCCTGGAAGGCCGCGATCGTCAGGTAGACGACGTTCTCGGTCGCGGCGAATCCGAGCCCGCTCGCCGCACCCAGCGCGAGTCCCCAGGGGACCGGCCGTGCCCCCCGCCGCCGCAGCAGCGGCAGCAGGAGGAGCGGCACCGCCTTGGCGAGTTCCTCGACGACCGGTCCGACGACCGTCGCGACCGCGTTCCAGCGGCCGCCGAAGTCGAGCGAGGTGCCGATCGCGTCGCGACACGCCTCGTTCACGTGGGCGGAGAGCGGGGCGGCGGCGGCCGCGCCCCAGAGGAACGCGGCGACGAGCGCCGCGACGGGCACGCCGGCACGGCGCGCGGGCGGGGTGCCGACGAGCGCCCAGCCGCCGATCGGGAGCACGGCGAGCGCCACGATCGGCGCGGGCGCCCGGCCGGCCAGGTCCCACCCCCAGGCGGCGAGCGCGCCCGCGAGCCCGAGTGCCACCGCCGCGCGCGTCACGCGGCGCCTCCCCCGGCGGGCGCGTCCGGCAGGGACGGCTCGCCGCCGAGGCAATCGTCGACCCAGCGGTCGAGGGCGAGCCACTGCGCGTCGAGCCACTGCCTGCGCTCGGTCGGCGTCGCGGGGATCTCGCTCGCGGGGACGCGCTGGAAACTCACACGGATCCTCCGGCCGATCAGCGAGCCGCGCCACACGTCGACGAGACGCGCGGCCCCCTCGAGGCCGGCATGCGCGAGGACGACGACGTCGGCCGGCGGACAGGCATCGAGCACCGCGAGCGTCCCCCCCGGCCTCGGCGGAAGCACGTGTCGGAGCCCGGCCAGGCGATCGGCCCGCACCGGGTCCGCCTCCGCGAGCGAGCGGAACGCACGCGCTCGGACGGCGGACGAGAACCGCGTCCCCTCGGGATAGATGAGCACGCCCTCGTCGGGCCCGAGCCCGCGGGCGAGGTCGCGCACCGCGGCGATCTCGCCCGCGGAGTCGCCGGATCCACGCCGCACGAACACGTTCGGCAGCACGTGCCCGACGACGTCCAGACAGGGATCCCACAGGAGTTCCCGCTTGAGCACCCAGCGCAGTCGCATCCCGTGACGGCGCGCCACGTGGACCGCGGGCAGCATCGTGTCGACGAGGCTC
>JAGWVP010000059.1 GCA_018970825.1 bacterium
GGCCGCGACCGCGGCGGCCGGGGCGGCTGCGCGACTCGTGGTGGAGCGATTCGCTCCCGAGGCGACGGGCAGCGGCGTCCCGACCGTCGAGGAACGCCTGCGAGGCGGACCGCCGCTGCGGTGGCGGCGCATCCTTCCCGCCAAGTTCGGGGGCGGCCTGCTCACGACCGTCACCGGGATGTCGCTCGGCCCCGAGGGCCCGAGCGTCCACATGGGAGCCTGCATCGGGGAGGCGATCGCCGGCGTCGCGGTCCGTGACGAACGGCTGCGCAGGACGATCGTCACGGCGGGATCCGGCGCGGGGCTCGCCGGCGTGTTCGACGCACCGGTCTCGGGCGTTCTCTTCGCGTTCGAGGAACTGCGTGCGGAGCGAGCGTTCCTCCCCTGCGCGGCCGTCGCCCTCGCCGCACTCGCGAGCCGATTCGTCGGCGGGCGCGTCCTCGGGTCGGCCCCCATGCTCGGGGACGTCGACCTCCCGGTGCCGGACGCGCCCGGCCTCGCGCTCGCCGCCGCCTGCGGAATCCTCTGCGGCGCGACCGGCGTCCTGTTCAACGCGGCGATCGTCGCCGTCGCGAACTTCCGGGACCGTCGGACGCTCGTGCCCGACGCGGCGAAGGCCGCGATCTCGGCCGCCTTGGCGATCCCGGTCGGGCTCCTCGTCCCCGCCGCCTGGTTCGGCCGGCTCGACGCCCTTCGCGGGCTCCTCCACGGCGCCGTCGTCCCCGCCGACCTCGCGGTGCCCGCGCTGCACGGGACACTCGCGGGCCTGGCCGTGCTCGCCGTCGTGAAGCTCGCCTTCACCGCGACGAGTTACGCCTCCGGCGCGGTCGGCGGGCTGTTCGCCCCGCCGCTCGTGATCGGAGCGGCGCTCGGCGCGATCGTGGGCCGCCTCGGCGACCCGATCGCCCCGCAAGCGCACCTGCCGCAGGTGCTCGCGCTGGCGGGGGCCGCGGCGGTGTTCGCCGCGAGCATGCGCCTTCCGCTCACCGGCATCGTGATGATGCTCGAACTGACCGGACACCTCCGCAACGGTATCGCCGTCGCGACGGCAGTCGCGTTCGCCTCTCTCGCGGCGGCCTCCCTGCGTGGTCTGCCGCTCTACGAAGCGCTCGCGACGCGACGGGTGCGCGCGCCTCAGTCCGCGTAGCCGAGGGCCTTCAGCGCCTCGCGATGCGCCCCGCCGCCGAGCGCGGACGCGCGAGCGGTCGTCGGCCTGGAGGCGAGGAACGCGTCGGCCGCACTCTTCATGCGCCGTGCGTCGTCGGGACGGGATGCGACCACGTTGGTGTGCTCGAGCGGGTCGACCGCGAGGTCGAAGAGCTGCCGCGACTCGCCCGGCCCGTAGCCCAAGCGCCCACCCCTCGACGCCGCGCCCTCGCCGTCCTCGTCTCCGTCCTCCCGGGCCCCGGGCGACAGCTCGCGGTACATCCAGCCGGGGGAACGGACGCTCACCTCCTTCTCGCGCGTCGCCTCGATGACGAGGGAGGGCGCTCCCGGAAACGACGCCGGCGCCTCGATCGCCGGGAGAAGGCTCCGCCCCTTCCATGCCGAGGGGGCGGCGACCCCGAGTGCGTCGAGGATCGTCGGGGCGACGTCCATGTTGCCGACGAGGGCCGACACCCGCGTGCCCGCGGCGCGGGCTCCCGGGATCCGGACGACGAGCGGGATGTGGGTCACGTCGTGGAAGAGCCCGGCATGCGCCCAGGCGAGCACGCCCCGGTCGCCGAAGTTCTCGCCGTGGTCGGCCGCGAACACGAAGATCGTCCGGTCCCACAGGCCGTCGCGGCGCAGCGCCTCGACGAGCCGCCCGACCTGGGCGTCGACGAAGGCGAGCTCGCCCCGGTAGCGCGCGCGCGCGATCTCGTCGGCGCGGATCCGCTTCGCCTCCGGGAGACCGGCGACCTCCGCCGGGCGGATCCGGCGCGGGCTGCCGTCGGGCCAGGAGAACAGGCGCGCGATCTCGGGATCTCCGGACGGGTCGCCGCCCGGGGGCAGGAACGCGTCCGGCGGGGCGTAGGGCTGGTGCGGGTCGAACAGGTGGATCCAGGCGAAGAACGGGCGGGCGGGACGCGAACGCATCCAGTCGAGGAAGAGGTCCACCGTCTCGTCGCCGGGGCGCTCGCGCAGCAGGCGGCGCACCGGGCGGTCGGCACTCCGGAGCGCGAGCGCGTCGTCGAAGAAGTCGAAGCCCTGCGCGAAGCCGAGCGCGCGGATCAGGGGCAACCCGCTCACGAGACCCGCCGTCGCCCAGCCGCGCTCGTGCAGCACCTCCGCGATCGTGAGGCGCTCCTCGGGGAGCACGCTCGAGTTGTCGTAGACGCGGTGGTCGCTCGCGTGGGACGCGGTGAGGAGGGACGCGTGAGACGGCGTCGTCACGCAGGCGACGGTATGGGCCTGCACGAAGGCGGTGCCCTCGGCGGCGAGGGCGACCAGGTTCGGCGTCGCGGCAGGCCCGCCGTAGCAGCCGAGATCGTCCTGTCGCGTCGTGTCGGAGGTGACGAGGACCACGTTCCAGGAGCGCAGGCCGTCGCCCGAGGGCGCGGGCCCCGGCACGCCCCACTCGACGCGCGGCTCGATCCACCAGAGCTTCGGAACTCCCGCCGTCGATCCGCCCGGCCCGGGCGTCCAGGCGCTCGAGAGCACGAGCCAACCCGGCCCCTGCCAGGAGGCGGGCACCTCCGCGTCCACCGAGCCGTCGGCGCGGCCGCCGGTCTCGACCGAGGACCCGGCGAGGACGATCCCGGCTTCGCCGGATGCGGGCGCGAGTCGCAACTCGAAGTCGGCGCGACCCGGCGCAGCGGCAGCGCCGTCACCGCGCACGGCGAGCCCCGCGCGCACCGTCGCACCGGGCTCCGGGTCGACCCGCACGGCGAGCGAGGCCCCGGGCTCGATCTCGATCGCGCGGTGGAGCCCGTCCTCGAGCTCGACCCAGCGCGCGACCACTCGGCCGCGCGTCGCGACGCGGGCGGGATCCTCGGAGCGGAAGCCCACCAGCGGGTGGAGACCTCGACGCAGGGATCGATCGCCCCCGGTCGCGGAGGCGCCCGGGCCGTGGGCGTCGGCGACGGCGACGGGGAAAGGCCCCGCCTCCGAGCGTCCGGGCGACGCCCCGGGCGGGCCTTCCGAGTGCCGCTCGCAGGCGGCGGGCGCAAACGCGATCCCCGCGGCGAGAAGCAGGCCCCGGGCCGCCTGCAGGCTTCGGCGACGCCCTTGCCGGCGGGGATCCGTTGCGGAGGACACGCGACCGCGAGCCTAGCGCGGCCCCCGTCGGCTGGCGAGGCGGCACGACATGGGACACCGCGAGGCGAGCAGCCCACGAGCCGGGCGCGGCCGAACGTCCCGGGCGAGGACGGCCGCCCCCTTCCGGCCCTCAGGAACGGGCGAGGTCCGCGCGGGCGGCGAGCGCCGCCTCCCAGGTCGCGAGATCCCGGGGCCACGCGCTCTCGAATCGCATCCTCTCGCCCGTCACGGGGTGCGCGAAGGCGAGCAGCGTCGCGTGAAGCGCGAGGCGCGGCGGATCGAACGCTGTGCGGCGCCCGTGACGCCGGTCCCCGAGCACGGGGTGTCCCGTACCCGAGAGGTGGATGCGTACCTGGTGCGTGCGACCGGTCTCGAGCCTCGCCCGGACGCGCGCCGCGTGAGGACCGAAGACGGCTTCGCGCACGACGTGCGTGCGCGCAGCCCGGCCGCCGACGGGCTCGGTGATCGTCCGGGGATCGGCCGGCGGAACGCCCTCGACGACGGCGAGGTATTCGCGCTCGACGTCGTGCACGCGGAACGCTTCGGACAGGACGCGGTTCGCCTCGTCGGAGCGCGCGAGCACGAGCAGTCCGCTCGTCTCGAGGTCGAGCCGGTGCACGACGCGGAGGGGCTTGCCGGGCAGCGGACCGCGCACGAGCAGGTCCGCGAGGTGGCCGCGGTCGCCCTCGGGGGTCGGCGCGCTCAGAACGCCCGAGGGTTTCTCGACGACGACGACGTGCTCGTCGTGGAAGACGATCGCGGGAGCCCGTGGCGTCGTCCCGCCGGGCGCGCTCCCGTCGGACCCGGAAACGGGGTGCGCTCCCCGCTCGCGGGCTCCGGAGGTCGCGCGCTCGAGCGCGCCGCCGACCCACGCCTCCACCACCTGACCCGGGCGAAGCCTGCGGCTCGCGATCCGGACGCGGGCGCGGTCGACGAACACGCCGCCGAGCGAGAGTAGCACGCGCGCGGACCCGCGGGAGAGGCCGGGCACCCGTCGCGCGAGGAGCTGGTCGAGGCGCAGCTCCGCGTCGCCGGGCTCGACCTCGAAGCGATGACGGACCGCGGCTCGTCCACCGCGATCCCCGCGACCGCTCACCCGCCGGGGACGGTCACCGTGTCGGTGTCGCGCCCCGAGCGGATCACGCGCCCGGGCAGGTCGCCCGTCGGCTTTCCTTCCCTCAGGATGTCGCGGCCGGCGACCATCACGCGCTCGATGCCGCGCGCCTCCGACCAAAGTCGCTCGGTTCCGCCGGGGAGGTCCGCGGCGGTCCGAACCGGGCCCGGGCCGACGGTCGCGGGATCGAGGAGGACCAGGTCGGCATGGCAGCCGGGCGCCACCCGGCCCCGGCCGCGCAGGCCGAAGAGGGCGGCCGGGCGGCCGGTCATCATGTGGACGGCCTCCTCGATCGAGAGCAGCCCGCGCTCGCGGACCACGTCGCCGAGGAAGCCTGTCGGGTAGCGGGCGCCGCACATCCGGTCGAGGTGCGCGCCTGCGTCGGACCCGCCGATCATCGCGCGATCGTCGCGCCACACCTCGAGCCGCAGCTTCCAGCTGTCGACGTCGTCGTCGGTCGGCAGCGGCCAGAGCGCCGTGCGGAGTTCGTCGGCGACGACGACGTCGAGCAGGGTGTCGAACGGGCTGCGCCCGAGCTCCGCCGCGACGTCGGA
Organism: bacterium; assembly: GCA_018970825.1. Taxonomy (GTDB): domain Bacteria; phylum Desulfobacterota; class Binatia; order UBA12015; family UBA12015; genus REEB422. Next base: position 4,909 of record JAGWVP010000059.1, read on the forward strand.
CACGAGCCGTCCCGCGAAGGCCGCGTTCTCGGGCGCGAAGGTCTCGCCGATCTCGTAGCGCTCGCCCTTCGCGAGCGCGCCGAAGACCCCGGCCTCCGGGCGCGCACCGCCCTCGCGCATCCGCCGGCGCACGTCCGGGTCCCGGAGCGCACGGATCCGCTCGGGCACCGGAAGCTTCAGGATGGGCCCCCACTCGGGGATCGAGTTGAGTGCGCAGTAGTCGAGGAAGCTCATCTTGAGGCCGCCGAGCGTCGGCATCGTGAGCGCGACGATGCGGGCCCCGGCCGCCTTCGCCTTCGAGCCCGCGGACAGCTGGTGCTCGTGGCGGTCGCGGCGCAGGGCGCTCACCTGCATGACGTTCCAGTTGAGCGGGCGGTTCGCCGCGAGCGACATCGCGATCATGAGCCCGATCTCGGAGTCCTCGAACTGGTTCAGGCAGCCGTCGATGATGAACTCGAGCGTCGTCCCGGGGTGCTCGCGCACGGCCCCCGCGAGCGCGAGCGTCTCGTCGCGCGACGCCCACCGCGACGGGACGGCGTCACCCGCACCGTCGACGTGGGTGAAGGCCTGCGAGGAGGAGAAACCGAGCCCGCCGGCCTCGATGCTCTCGCGCAGGAGACGCACCATCGCCGCGGTCTGTTCGAGGCTCGCACGCTCCCCCACGGCGGCCTCGCCCATGACGCTGCGGCGCAGCGCACAGTGTCCGACGAGGAAACCGGCGTTCACGCCGATGCGACCGTCGAGGCGATCGAGGTACTCCCCGAAGCTCGACCAGTTCCAGTCGATGCCGTTCTCGAGCGCCGACAGCGGCATGCCCTCGACGTTCGCCATCATGCGACGCAGGTAATCGGCGTCGCGAGGCCCGAGCGGGGCGAGCGTGAAGCCGCAGTTCCCGCCGATGACGGTCGTCACCCCGTGCAGGTTCGACGGGCTCGCGAGCGGGTCCCAGAAGAGCTGGGCGTCGTAATGGGTGTGCGGGTCGATGAAGCCGGGAGCGAGGACCAGCCCGTCGGCCTCGATCGTCCGGGCGGCCGGCTCCGCGGTCCCGCCGAGGCTCGCGACGATGCCGTCGCGGATGCCCACGTCGGCCCGAAATCCCGGGGCGCCCGTGCCGTCGACGACGGTGGCGTTGCGGATCAGCGTGTCGAGCATGGGCGCACCCTACGGCAGGCGTGCCGGGAGCCTCAAGCGGGACTCGGCCCCGCGACCCGCGGCGAGCGGGGCGAGGCCGCGGCCCCGCCCGGGCGACGACCCGTGCGTCGGCACGGCCCGGGGGCGGGCGAGCGCGCCGCTCGCCCGCCCCGAGCGGCCGACCGTCGGAACCAGCCCGAGGTTCGCGATCGCGTAGGTCCCGGTCCTGGTCGTCTTCTGCTCGTCGAGGAAGCGGACCGTGCCCGTGAGGTTCTCGTCGTCGAGGAAGCGCATGCCCACTCCCTTCACGACGAACGGCAGCGGGAAACGGGTTTCGTCGGAGTCCGCGGGATGCGGACCGCCTCTCCGCTGGGCGCGGGGGGGCCGGGATCCTGCATCATCGCCCGCCTCCCGCGCCGGCGGCGGTCGGGGTCGGGAATCGGGGAATGCCCGGGTTGACCGTCCCGGGGGCGGCCGTCAGTCTCCCGATCGGTCCCGGCTCGGCGCCCCGGCGCGCGCGGCGCACCGTGGACCGACCCGGAACGGCACCACCATGAGACGACTTTCAGCCCCGACGAAGCCGGTCGCGATCCTGGTCGCGGCGTTCGCGCTGCTCGCCCGGGCGGCGACCGCATCGGCCCTGGACTGCACGTCCGGCGCGAACTGCGTCTGCGGCGACACGATCCAGGGCACCGTCGTGCTCTCGAAGGACCTGGGCCCCTGCCCGAGCGTCGGGCTGCGGGTCGCGGCCGGCGCCGTGCTCGACTGCGACGGCCACGCCGTGACCGGGACCGGCGCCGACTCCGCCCTCTACGGCGTGCTGCTCGACGGCGTGGCCGGCGCCGAGGTCCGCAACTGCAAGGTGTCGGGATTCCGCCGCGGCATCCGGCTCCGCGGCGGGACCGGCAACCACCTGCACGGCAACGAGACCTGGAACGACGTCTACGGCATCGAGGTCGCGGGCGCGACCGAGGCCGGCGAGGCCCACGACCACCGCATCGAGGCCAACCTCGTCCGCGACAGCATCGACGAGGGCATCCACCTCGGCACCGGGAGCGTCGGCATCCAGGTCGTGGGCAACACGGTCCGCTCGAGCGCCTACGAGAACCTCTACCTGCTGAACGCACGCGCCTGCTCGGCGGAGTCGAACGTGCTCGAAGATTCCGGGGCGGCCGCCCTCTACGTCAAGCACTCGACCTCGAACTCCTTCGTGCGCAACGTCGTGCGCGACAAGCTCGTGCACGTCCGGGGCGGGTCCGTCTCGAACGTCTTCGACTCGAACTCGCTCGACGGCGTCGGGTTCTTCTTCCAGGCGTACCAGGAACCCGAGGGGTGGCTTCACCCGCACGACAACCTCGTCCGGCGCGGCGAGGTCACCGCCCCGGTGGTGTGCTTTCGCTTCGCGGGAGCCTACGACAACCGCGTCGAGCAGGTCGTGGTCGGCGATTGCCAGGTCGCCGAGAACCTGCCGCTCGGCGGCGTCGACTCGACGGGCAACGTGATCGACGTCGTGCCCTCGGTTCCCGACGCGGACCGGGACGGCATCCCGAACCTCTACGACGAGTGCACGGACACCGACGGCGACGGCTTCGGCAACCCGCAGTACTCCTCCAACACCTGCCCTCCCGACCTCTGTCCCTTCGTCGCCGATCCCGAACAGCTCGACCAGGACGGCGACGGCTTCGGCGATGCATGCGACACCTGTCCGGGGATCGCGAGCCCCGACCAGACCGACACCGACGGAGACGGCCTCGGCGATCTCTGCGACGACTGCACCGACGTCGACGCGGACGGCTTCGGCCTCCCCGGCGAGGCCTGCCCCGCGGACAATTGCCCCGAGCGCGCCAATCCCGACCAGGCCGATCGCGACGGGGACGGCTACGGCGACCGCTGCGACAGCTGCCCGCTGCTGCCGAATCCGGGCCAGGAGGATACCGACGCCTGCGCGCCCCTGCCGCTGTCGCGGCTCACGACGACCGAGCAATCGCGCTTCGAGGGCGGACTCGACCGCTACGCGCGGATCGAGACGCCCGCCTCGGGGCTCGGGCCGACCTTCGAGGCCTCGAGCTGCGCCGGGTGCCACCAGGTTCCGACGATCGGCGGGGCGGGAACGCGTCGGGTGACGCTCTTCGGCTCGTCGACCGGCGGCGCCTTCGACCCGCTCGCGGCCCACGGCGGACCCGAGCTGCAGTCGAGCGCGATCGCGACCGACCTCTGCTCCGCCTTGCCGGAGACGGTCCCGGCGCAAGCCGACGTCGTCGTGCAGCGCGACGTCGCCGCCGCCTACGGCGACGGCCTGATCGAGGCGCTCGAGGACAAGGTCATCCTGAAGAAATCCGACCCCGACGACCGCAAGCACGACGGGATCTCCGGGCGACCCAACATGATCGGAGGGCGCGTCGGGCGCCTCGGCTGGAAGGCGCAGGCGGCCACGATCGACGGGCTCCTGCCCGGCCACTCGCTCGCGTGGATCGGCCTCACCTCCCCCGCGGCGCCCGCCGAGCTCGCACCCGGCGGCACGCCGTCGGACTGCGATCCCGCACCCGACCCCGAGGACGACGGCAGCGGGCTCTCGGCGCAGGCGGACTTCGTGCGGCTGCTCTCGCCGCTCCCGGCGCCGACGAAGCTCTCACCCGACGGACGGCGAGGCCGCGCGGCGTTCCGGAAGTCGCGATGCGACCGCTGCCACCTCGAGAAGCTGCGGACCGGGGAGTCGGCGAGCCCCGCGATGCGCAAGCAGTCGCTGCGTCTCTACTCGGACCTGCTCCTCCACGACATGGGGGACTCGCTCGCCGACGGCATCCCGCAGGGGGACGCGACCGGTCGAGAGTGGCGCACGCCGCCGCTCTGGGGCGTGTCGCGCACCGCGCCGTACCTGCACGACGGCCGCGCGGCGACCCTCGACCAGGCGATCCGCCTGCACGACGGCGAGGCGACCGAGTCGCGCGACCGTTTCCTCGCTCTGACGGCCGGGGACCGCGCGCTCCTCGTCCTGTTCCTCGGCGAGCTCTGAGGCCGAGAGCGCCCCGGCGCCGTCGGCCCGGGGCGCGCCGACGACGCGAGACGGGCGCCCGGGGCGGGAGGCGGGCGTCAGCGCTCGGGGTCGAAGAGGACGGGCAACCGGTCCGGCGACCGAAAGGCCATGCCGACCATCGTCGACTCCGCGCCGGGCTCGAAGCGCAGGTTCGGCAGGCGGTCGAGAAGCGCCATGAGAGCGGTCGTCGCCTCGAGGCGTGCGAGGTTCGAGCCCAGGCAGAAGTGCTCGCCGAAGCCGAACGCGAGGTGGGCCGAGACGTCCCCGCGCCGGGGATCGAAGAGGTCGGGGTCGACGAATCGCGACTCGTCGCGGTTGGCGGAGCCGATCCCGAGCATGAGCAGCGCGCCGGCGGGCACCGCCACGCCGGAGATCTCGGTGTCGACCGTGGTCTCGCGCGACACGTACTGGACCGCGGACTCCCAGCGCAGAGTCTCCTCGATCGCGAGCGGAAGGACGGTGCGGTCGGCCGTCGCCTCCTCGAGTACCTTCGGATGCGAGAGCAGCGCGAAGATCAGGCTTCCGGTCAGTCGATAGGTCGTCTCCGCGCCCGCCGGCAGCAGGAGTCTCAGGAAACCCAGGACCTCCTCGTCGGTCAGCCGCTCCCCCTCGACCTCGGCGTGCAGCAGCGTGCTCACGAGGTCGTCCCGGGGGTCGCGCCGACGTTCGTCGAGGATCGGCTGCAGGTAGCCGACGAGTTTCTGCGCGGCGTCGAGGCCGCGGACCGGGTCCTCCGCGATCGCGAGCAGGTCGAGAGCGAGGTGATGGAACTGGTGGAAGTCCGAGATCGGCACGCCCAGCACGTGCGCGATGACGCGCAGGGGAAAGGTGAAGGTGAACTGCTGCACGAGTTCGGCCCGGCCGTCGCGCGAGAACTCGTCGATCAGCTGGTTCACGACCCGGACGACGACCTCGTCGAGCCCGGCCCGCAGCGCCCTCGGAGAGAAGGCCGGCGTGACGATCCTGCGCTGGCGCAGGTGCTCCTTGCCGTCCATCTCGAGGATCGTCCGGCCCATGACGAGGCCGATGCCGCGTGCGTTGCCCTTCGACGAGAAGGTCTCCGCGTCCTTCAACGCGGCGAGCACGTCGTCGTAGCGGGTCACCATCGAGCACGGCCCGAGCGGCCCGTCGAAGGTGAAGACCGGCTCCTCCGCGCGCAGCTTGCGGTAGACCGGGTAGGGATCGGGAACGGGACTCATCATCCCGCCGCCGAAGAGTTCGACCATCTTGTCCAAGGGCGTTCCTCCGCTGCGGCAGGCTTAGGGGGGTCCGGGGCCGCGATCAAGCGCGACCGGCTCCCCCGCGCGTTCGGCTCCGTCGGCGAGTCCGCCACGGTCGTCCGAGGCCGCTGCGGACGGGGCGGACCTCAGGATCCGGACGCCGGCCCGCGGCGCCGGCGACCGGCGACGATCCACGCGACCAGCCCCGCCACCGCGAGGGAGGTTGCGACCAGCGCCGACGGACGAATCCGGTGGAAGAAGCCGGCGATGCCGTGCACGTCCCTGCCGAGGTACCATGCACCGAGCCCCCACGTCGCGACCCACGCGAACGCGCCGACGACGCTCCACGCGGCCGCCGTCGCAAACGG
>JAGWVP010000725.1 GCA_018970825.1 bacterium
CGCCAAGGCGGCGCCCGCGGCGGCCGCCCCGATCGCGCGCGGCAAGGTGGAGAAGAAGACGGTCGCCCCCCTCCTGAAGCCGGCCGAGCGCGCGATGCCCTACGGCGGGCAGTTGCCGCTCTCCTACGAGGAGGCGCTCGCGCTCGCCGCGCCGGGCGATTCGAAGGCGGTTCCCGCCCCTTCGCGGATCCTGGTCAAGGTCGCGCAGCCCATGCTGGGCGCCCTGCCCGCGGGCACCAAGGCGCGCCTGGAAGCCGCGATCGACAACAAGAGCGTGTTCACTTCGGCAGGCGCGACCGGCCTCAACATCCTCTCGCACATCGTCCTCTATCCGCTCGCGTTCCTCGCCTTCGCCGTGCTCGTGCTCGGCCACAGCATCTACTCGGCCGACGTGAAGCGCTGGTTCTTCTGGGGTCTCGCCCTCGCCGTGTTCGAGGCCGTCGTACGGCTCCGCGAGGCGATGATCTTCGCGCGCCCGCTCTCCGAGACGGTCATGCGCGGTCACCTCGTGGGGCCGTTCCTCGTCCCGCTCGTCGCGCCGCTCCTCAAGCGTCGGGGCGACGAGAGCGACGTCGGTGGGGTCGCGGTCGAGGGCTACTACGCGACCTCCGGGTCGTTCGACGACAAGCGCGAGCGCGAGCGCCGTTACGGCGAGGTCTTCTCGGTCGAGGAGCGTCCCGACGCCTACGTGCTGCACATGGAGATGCCCCGGCGCATCCCGCCCTCGGGCGTGAAGGAGGAACTCGGGCTCGGCGACGAGATGCCCGACTACGATCTCGACCTCGCCCTGCACTCGGGGCGCTTCGAGGTGCACGGCAAGGTCGTCGATCCGCGGCTCCGCACCGTGGCCGCGAGCGCCCCGGCCTTCCCGGCCGACTTCACGACGCGCATCCCGCTCGAGGAGCCCTGCATCGGCTTCACCTACCGCCAGGCCCACAAGAACCTCGACGTCGTGATCCTGAAGCAGTCGGCGGCCCACCGGATCGCGAGTCCCGCGAATGCCGCCTGAGACCCGCATCCTCGGGCTGGGCTGGCACCTGCCCGAGGAGACGGTCTCGAACGAGGACCTGGCCGGCCCGCTCGGGGTCGAAGCGGGAGAGATCGGTGCACGCACGGGGATCTCCGTGCGCCACCGTGCACCCGACGGCGAGGGACCGTCGGCCCTGGCGCGGCGAGCCTGCGAGGCGGCGCTCGGCGCCGCCGGCTGCGCGGTGGCGGACATGGGGCTCATCGTGTTCGCGACCGCGACGCCCGACGTCACCTTTCCCGGCGCGGCCTGCTTCCTCCAGCGCGAGCTCGACGCCGGCACGCTCGGTGCCGTCGACGTCCGGGCCCAGACTGCCGGTTTTCTCTGCGCGCTCGACCTCGCGATGCAGTTCGGCGCGACTCCGTCGCCCTCGGGAGGACTCGACCCGCGCTACGACCGGGTCCTCGTCGCGGCGGGAGAGGTCCTGACGAGCGGGCTCGAATACGCTCCACGCGGCGCCGACATGACGCCTCGCTTCGGCGACGGCGCGGCGGCGGCCGTGGTCGGCCGGGGGGCGGCCGGGGCGCGCATCGGCGCCGTCCGCTGGACCACGGAAGGCGACCTCGCCGACCGATTCTGGTGCGAGTACCCCGCGAGCCGGCAGGTGCCCGTTCGGATGAACGCGCGGGACTTCGAGGAGGGGCGTCACCATCCTCGCG
>JAGWVP010000726.1 GCA_018970825.1 bacterium
ACGGCGAGGCGCTTCCGGTCCTCGAACGCCTGGTCGAAGTACCGCTTCGGCTGGGCGGCCGGCGCGGTGGAGTTCGCGGTCGACCTCGAGGACGGAGCGGGCTGGCGCACCCTGTGGACTCTCGCCGGAGCACCGAACGTCGTGATCCCGTCGATTCCCGCCCCGCTCTTCTTCAACGCCTGGCACAACACCGTACACTGGGACACGGGCCTCGACGCGCGCGTCCCGGGCGGCCGGTCGGTCCTGCAGATCGACGAGGCGTCGGTGCACTGACACGCCTCGCGACGAACCGCGTCGGCAAGAGCTCCGCGAAGGCTCAGGCTCCCCGCCGCAGGACGTCGTCGTCCGCGGTCCCCGGCTCACGGCGGCCCGCCCCGGCTCACATCACCTGGTAGCGGAACGGTGCGTTCTGCGGTGCGTTCGTCGCCCAGAGCAGCCAGCCGGTCACGAGCGCCCACGCGACCACCGCACCGATCACGTACCAGCGGTACTTCCTCCAGATCTCCGACATGCGTGCCGCCTCCCGGGTCGCGTCGAGCGTCGGGGAGCGACCGCGAGATGTCAAGGTGCGGCAGGCGGCGACGCGGTCGTGGCACTTGCGGTGGCCTCCCCGCCGACCCGCACCGCGGGCACGGTCGACCTCGCCTCCTCGCCCAGGATCGCCGCGCGCGAAGCCTGCGCGGCGAGCAGCGCATCCGCGACCGCACGGTGTCCCGCGGCCGTCCAGTGCCCGTCGTTCGGGATGACCATCTCCTCCCGACGGTCGACGAACGCGCCGCCGACGTCCACGAAGGGGATGCCGAGCGAGTCGCACAGGTCGACGATCAACTCCTTCGCCGCTCGCGTGGCCGCCTCGGGCGAGCCGACCGGGAAGACGTGGTTCGGCTGGTACGCGACGACCAGGACCGCCCCGTCGGCGGCCGCGATGCGCTGCATCGCCCGCAGCAGCTCGCGCGTCAGGTCGTAGCCTGGCAGGCGACGGAAGTCGGTCTCGGCGGGCGCCGCACCTCGCCGGTCGGGGCGACCCGCCCTTCCGCGCCAGTCGTCGACGCGTTGGCGCAGCTCCTCGAGCTGCGTCTCGACGAACCGGTAGGCGAGGCTGTGTGCGCGCAGCGCGCCCGCGAGCGGACGGTCGAGCTGCTCGGGAGGCGGCCAGCGCACCTGCTCGAGCCGGCCGTCGACGAAGCGGAACGCGGGCCGGAGCTTCATGTCGTCGACGTTGTCGGCGGGGTCGGTGCGGGAGAAGACGAGGATCACCGCGTCGTAGCGGCGCTTCGCGAGGAGATCCTCCATGAGCAGCATCTCCTGCGCGGTGCCGTAGGAGCTGACGGCGCGGTTCTCGACCGCCACGCGGATCCCGAGCCGCCGCTGCAGCTCGTCGGTGAAGAGCTCGCCCTGCTCGACGCCCCAGCCCCATGCGAGCGAGTCGCCGAGCACGAGCACGCGCCGCGGGGCGTCCGCCGGAGGCGCCGGGTCCTGGCGCCGGAAGCCGTCGGGTCCCTGCTCGACCAGCACGTCGAAGGCGCGCTCGCGGAAGCGCAACGCGACTCCGGGCCGACCCGTCCAGCCGAGACGCCCGTCGCCGCGGTGGAAGTCCTTGAACACGTTGATGGTGCTCCCGCGGACGCCGAAGAGCCGCAGCTGGACCTCGAGCGCCGCCATCGCGAAGAGCAGCGAGACGGCCA
>JAGWVP010000727.1 GCA_018970825.1 bacterium
AACCACGCGAGCAGGACCGTCCCCGCCACCGGCAGCAGCGCAGCCGCGCCGGGGAAGGGGGTGCTGGAAGCGAGGAACGCGTAGGACGACGCGAGCAGGGCTAGCCCCAGGAAGGCGGCCGACGAACCGGTGAACGACGCGAGCGACGGTCCGACGCGCCCCGCCCGCCGCGCGGCGATCGCGAGGAGCGCGCCCGAAAGGAGCTCCCACCCTCGGTAGGGGCTCAGGTAGAAGGCCCGCGAGACGCGGCCGTCGGCGACCGCCCACGTCGCGGCGACGAAGGACGCCACCCAGAGCAGGACGACTCCGGCTGCGGGTAGCCATCCCCGCCGCCGGGCGACTGCCACACCGAGGAGCGGGAGCACGAGGTAGAACTGCTCCTCGACACCCAGCGACCAGAGGTGGAGGAGCGGGCTCACGAGGTCGTCGTGCCCGAAATACGCGGTCGACGTCTTCTCGAAATAGACGTTCGCGGCGAACAGGGTCGCCATCACGGTCGCGTCGGCGAGGTGCACCAGGAGCACTGCGTGAAAGAGCGCGCAGCCCGCAAGGAACACGGCGAGGATGAGGGCCGTATACGCAGGCAGGATGCGCCGGATTCTCCTGTGGTAGAATTCCGCGATCGAAAAGCGGCCCTCCGCGGCGTCGGCAAGGACGCGTCCCGTGACGAGAAAGCCCGAGAGGACGAAGAACACGTCGACACCGACGAATCCGCCCGGGCAGGCCGCTGGAACGAGGTGAAAGAGTACGACCGCAAGGACGGCGATCGCGCGGATCCCGTCGAGATGGGGCAGGTAACGATGCGCCGGGATCTCGCCTCGCCCTCGCGACGTCGCGCTCAAGCGCCTCCCTCCTCCGGGTCACCGTCGAGAAGGGGCGCGACGAACAGCAACGGCGCGAGGAGGTAGAAGGCGTAGGCGTAGCGCACCTCGGCGTGGATCGGCGTCGCGAGGAGCAGACTGGCCCAGGTACCGACCACCGGGGCGAAGCATGCGAGGACCTCGGGCCTCCCGCTCGCAAGAGCATGGGCCGCCATGAAGAGAGCGATCCACACCCAGAGCCCGATGCTTCGAAGCGCACCGAGCAGCGGCAGGTTCTCCGAGTACGCCGCAAAGCCGCGGACCAGCCTGCACGGGGCGTCTCCGATGACCGAGCGACGGGAGGCACCGAGGCCCTCGCCCTCGAAGTTCTGCCACACGTTCGAATACGGCACGTCCGGGAACCAGTAGCCGCACGTCTGGTCGCGCCATGCGGCCAGATAGGACCGCGGGTTCTCGAGCCCGAGCGAGAGCCAGAGCGAAGCGAAGCGGGCGGGGCTCGAACGGACCAGTTCGACGCGAGATCCGTTCACCACCGTCTTCAGCCGATCGACCGAGTGGCGGTCGTAATTCCGCACGATCTCGCTCGTCGGACCGATCTCCTCGATCATCGCCGCCTGCTCCCGGGAAGGCACGGCACCGTCGACAAGCGCCCGGGCGACCTGCTGGACCGGAATCGAGAGCCCCGCGAGCGCGAGATCGCGACTCTCCCGCACCCCCGCCACGCGGGATCCGCCGCGCACCAGCAGGTAGGCCGCCACCGGCGCAAGGACCGTCGCGAGGGCGAGCCTTCGCTCGCGGGCATCGGAACAGGCGATTGCGACGACCGCTGGAAGCAGAAAGGCCGCGAGCCCGTTCGACTGCAGG
>JAGWVP010000060.1 GCA_018970825.1 bacterium
TTCTTCGCCTTCCACCATCGCTGGCTCGGCCGCTCGGGACCGGTCTGCCTGCCCACGCCCGTCGCGTGGGCGCTCGCCGAGTCGACGTTCCGCGCCAAGCGCGCGCTCGGCATCCGCAGCGAGGGCTCGGGCGCCTCGATCCTGCAGCTCACGAGCCGGGCCTGGTTCTCGATCCGCCGGGCGGCCGAGGTGCTCGATTGGCGGCCGGAGATCCCTCTCGCGGACGGAATGCGCGACGCGGAAGCCTGGGCTCGCTCGCAGGGCCTGCTCGGGTAGACGTCGCCACCGGGCCGCTCCGGCCGGCGGACGCGGCCGCCGGCCCCGGCCGTCCCGGCGGACGACGCCCGCGTCTTGACCGGCCCACGCGGATGCTGTCACTCCCGGTACCATGACCTCGTCTTCCCGGCGCATCCTCCTCCCCGCCCTCCTCGCCTGCGCACTCGGCTGCGGCGACGCCGCGTCGGGCCTCGACGCGAAGATCCACGACCTCATGGGACGCGCACCCTGGGGGAGTCTGAACCTGGAGGAAGCGCGTCGCCTCTTCACGACGCCCGCCGCCGAGGACCGGCCCTTCGTCCTGGTGAGCCTGATCCGCCACCGGGAGCACGCGGCCTACCGCGACGGACGGCCGACCGACCTGACCGGCGCGGAAGCCGACGCGCTCTACGGACGACTCGTGCTGCCGATCCTCGCCGAGATCGGCGCGAAACCGGTCTTCGTCGCGGAGGTCGACCGCAACCTCATCGACGCGGACGGCGCCGGCTGGGACCAGGTGGCGATCGCGTGGTACCCGAGCCGGGCCGCGTTCACGGCGATGGTCCAGCGCCCGGACTTCCGCGCGGCCGCGGTCCACAAGGTCGCGGGCGTGGAGCGCTCCACCGTGCTGGTCGGCGAGGAGGAGCCTCTCCCCTGGCCCGACGATTTGCGGCGGCTCGACCTGTCCGCCCTGCCCTACCCGCCCACGGCCGCGGATCCGCCGATCGCGGTCGTGAACGTGCTCGACTACCGCGACCACGCGGCCTACGCCGACGGTCGCGAGACGGACCTCACCGGGCGCGAGGCGATGGCGCTCTACGAGCAGTCGCGCGCGCCGCAGGCCTTCCCCCTGGGCGCGCGGCCCGGCGCGGTCTTCGCGGTCGAGGGCGAGCTCTACGGCGACGGGCAGGCGTGGGAGGAAGTCCGCATCAACGACTTCCCGAGCCGCGCCACGCTCGACGTGCTGATCTCGCGCGAGGCGCTCGACGAGGCGGGGTACGAACACCGGGTCGCGGGCGTCGAGCGGACTTACGCGATGGCCACCGCTCCGATCGTGAACGCGTTCGGCTACCTGCCGTGACCCGCGCGGCGGCGAGGCGTCGGACCGGGCGGACGTGCCCGACCGGAGCGGCCGCGAGCGCCCGGGCCGCCGCGCCGGGCGACGACCACCCGAGGATCCAGCGATGAAGAGAAGGTCGACCGGAATGAGCCCGGAGCGAGCCCGGGAACTCGGGCTCTGGCGCCTCTACGGCTCCGAGATGTCGATGTTCACGGCGAAGGTACGGCCCGCCTTCGGCCGCAAGGGCCTCCGCATGGTCGAGCAGCTCGCGACCGACGCCCGCTGGGACGAAGCCGCGGCACGCACCGGCAACCGGATGATCCCGATCGTCTTCACGCCCGAGGGCGAGTGCGTCCAGGACTCGAGCGTCATCCTCGACCTCCTCGAGGCGCGCCATCCCGAGATCCCCATCGAGGCGCCCGACCCGGTGGTGCGGCTGCTCGGGCGGATCTTCGAGATCTTCCACGACGAGTGGATGCCGATGCTCGCGATCTACTTCCGCTGGATCAAGCCGGAGGCGGTCGCCGAGGGAAAGGCCCGGGCGGTCGCGATGTCGGGCGACCCCCGCAACGGCGAGCGCGGCCTCGCGACGATCGGCGGCTACGCGCCGTTCTTCGGCATCGACGAGAACACGATCCCCGCGATCGAGCGGCTCTACCGGGAACTTCTCGACGCGCTCGAACGACACCTCGAGGCCACGCCCTATCTCCTGGGCGAGGTTCCCTCGATCGCGGACTTCTCCCTCTGCGGCGCGGGCCACGCCCACCTCTACCTCGACCACGAACCGCACCGGGTCATGTGGGAACGCGCCCCGCGCGTCACGCACTGGATGATGCGGGTCGTGAACGCCGACCCCTTCGAGGAGGGCGAATGGATCGATCCGGCCGCGCCCCCCGGGGGCCTCCGCGCGCTCCTCGGCACGACCGGAGCGATGGCGGGCGAGTACCTCGCCGACGTCGCACGCGCGCTGGCGGAGCCGATGTCCTCGATCGCGGTCGGCAAGCGCCTGCCGCGGGCGGTCGGGGTGCACCGCACCCGGGTCGGCGGGGTCGAGACCAATCGCGCGACGACCCCGTACACGCTCTGGATGCTGCAGCGCGTGCGCGACGTGCACGATTCCCTCGCGCCGGCCGAACGGGCCGTCGCCCGCCGCCTGCTCGACGCAACGGGCTGGGAGCACGTGCTCGACGTGCCCCTCCCGGCTCGCGTCGACCTCGTCTCGCACAAGGTCGTCCGGACCGGCTGATCCCCGGGCGGGCCCCCGTCCGGCCCGACCGGGGCGGGCTCGGCGCAGGCGCGCGCGAAGGGGGCCCGACCCGGCGCGTCGCTCGCGCACCCCCCGCCTCGAGGCTATCCTCCGCGGCCATGGACGACATCGAAGAGATCCGCCGCCGACAGGCGGCCTGGGAATCCGGGCCGGTCGCGAAGCTCGTCGGGAAGAACCCCGAGCGACGCGCGGAGTTCAAGACCACCTCGAACGTCCCGATCCGCAGGCTCTACACGCCGGCCGACCGCTCCGAGGCGAACTACCTCGAGGAGCTCGGGATGCCCGGCGAGTATCCCTTCACCCGGGGCGTCCAGCCGAACATGTACCGGGGCCGTTTCTGGACGATGCGCCAGTACGCGGGCTTCGGGACCGCCGAGGAGTCGAACACCCGCTATCGCTACCTTCTCGACCAGGGCCAGACCGGCCTGTCCGTCGCCTTCGACCTGCCGACGCAGATGGGGCGCGACTCGGACCACATGCTCGCGCGCGGCGAGGTCGGCCGCGTCGGCGTCGCGATCGATTCGCTCGCCGACATGGAGACGATGCTCGCGGGAATTCCGCTCGACAAGGTCACGACGTCGATGACGATCAATGCGACCGCGTCGATCCTGCTCGCGCTCTACCTCGCGGTCGCCGAGAAGCAGAACGTGCCGTGGACGAAGGTGGGCGGCACGATCCAGAACGACATCCTGAAGGAATACGTCGCCCGCGGCACCTACGTCTTCCCGCCGCGCCCGTCGTTGCGGATCATCACCGACATCTTCGCGTTCTGCTCGAAGGACGTCCCGAACTGGAACACGATCTCGATCAGCGGCTACCACATCCGCGAGGCCGGCTCGACGGCCGCCCAGGAGGTCGCCTTCACGATCGCGAACGGGATCGCCTACGTCGAGGCGGCGCTCGCCGCCGGGCTCGCGATCGACGACTTCGCCCCCCGCCTCTCCTTCTTCTGGAACGTCCACAACGACTTCTTCGAGGAGATCGCGAAGTTCCGCGTCGCGCGCCGCATCTGGGCGCGGATCGTCCGCGACCGCTTCGAGGCGAAGGACCCGCGCTCGATGACGCTTCGCTGCCACGCCCAGACGGCCGGCAGCTCGCTCACCGCCCAGCAGGTCGACAACAACGTCGTCCGGGTCTCCCTCCAGGCGCTCGCCGCGGTGCTCGGCGGCACCCAGTCGCTCCACACGAACGGCAAGGACGAGGCGCTCGCGCTGCCGACCGAGGAGACGGCCCGGCTCGCGCTGCGCACCCAGCAGGTGATCGCCCACGAGAGCGGCGCCGCCGACACCGTCGACCCGCTCGCCGGCAGCTACTTCGTCGAGTCGCTCACCGACGAGCTCCAGAAGCGCATCGAGGACTACCTCGCGCAGATCGAGGACCAGGGCGGCGCGGTCTCCTCGATCGAGCAGGGCTTCATGCAGCGCGAGATCCAGAATTCGGCATTCCGCTACCAGCAGGAGATCGAGACGAAGGACCGGGTCATCGTCGGCGTGAACCAGTTCACCCTCGACAAGGAGCCGATGCCCGACATCCTGCGGATCAAGCCCGAGCTCGAGGAGCGCCAGAAGGCCAAGGTGGCGAAGGTCCGCGCGGAGCGGTCCGCCGACGCGGCCGCGAAGGCGCTCGAGCGCGTCGAGTCGACCGCGCGCGGCGACGGCAACCTGATGCCGACGATCGTCGACGCCGTTCGAGCCTACTGCACGCTCGGCGAGATCTCCGACGCCATGCGACGCGTGTTCGGCGAGTACCGCCCCGAGGTGATGCTCTGATCCCCGGGGCCCCGCGGGCCGGGGACCGCCGGGTGGCGATCGACGCGCCGCGTAGGGTATAGGGCGCCGATGTCGGGTTGGAAGATCCAGGACGCGATCGACCTCTACGAGGTCCACGGTTGGGGCTCCGGTTTCGTCTCGGTGAACGGGGCGGGGAACGTCGAGATTCGCCCGCGGGGCGACGGCGGACCGGCGATCGACCTGAAGGACCTGGTCGACGACCTCCAGGGGCGCGGGCTCCACGTGCCGCTCCTCGTCCGCTTCTCGGACATCCTCGCGGCCCGCATCCGCTCGCTCTGCGAGTGCTTCGCCGCGGCCATCCAGGAGCACCAGTACAAGGGGCGTCACCGCGCGGTCTACCCGATCAAGGTGAACCAACAGCGGCACGTGGTCGAGGAGGTCGTCGACTTCGGACGCCCCTTCGGAGTCGGGCTCGAGGCCGGCAGCAAGCCGGAGCTTCTCGCGATCCTCCCGACCATGGACAACCCCGACGCACTCATCGTCTGCAACGGCTACAAGGACCGCGCCTACATCGAGATCGCGCTGCTCGCCCAGAAGCTCGGGCGCACCCCGATCATCGTGATGGACCGCTTCCACGAGCTCGACCTCGTGATCCGCGTCTCGCAGGAACTCGGCATCCGGCCCCACATCGGCATCCGCGCGAAGCTCGCCGCCAAGGGCGCGGGCCGCTGGGTCGAATCCGGCGGCGAGCGCAGCAAGTTCGGGCTCACCGCCGACGAGATCGTCGCGGGAGTCGAGAAGCTCCGCGACGCGGGCATGCTCGACTGCCTCGAGCTCCTGCACTTCCACGTCGGATCCCAGATCACCTCGATCCGCGCGATCAAGGACGCCGTCGGCGAGGCGACCCGCATCTACGTCGGACTCGTCGAGATGGGTGCGAACCTCCGCTACATGGACATCGGCGGCGGACTCGGCGTCGACTACGACGGCTCCCAGACGAACTTCCCGTCGTCGATGAACTACACGAACCAGGAGTACGCCCGCGACGTCGTCGCGACGATCCTCGATGCGTGCGACGCGAAGGGCCTCCCGCATCCCGACATCGTGACCGAGACCGGGCGCGCGATGGTCGCCCACCACTCCGTGCTGGTCTTCAACGTGCTCGGCGTGAACCAGGTGCTGCGCAACGGCACCCCGGACGCGCCGACGGCGGAGGACCACAAGGCCCTCCACGCGCTCTTCGAGGTCCACCAGTCGATCACACGGAAGAACCTGATCGAGAGCCTCCACGACGCCCAGGCGGCGAAGGAGGAGGCGATCACCCTGTTCAACCTCGGCTTCCTCGACCTGCGCACCCGCGGCCGATGCGAGCGCCTCTACTGGTCCTGCTGCGAGCGCATCCTGCGGCTCGCGCGCGAACTCGACGAGATGCCCGAGGAGCTCGAGGGGCTCGCCCGCTCGATGGCCGACACCTACTACGGCAATTTCTCGGTCTTCCAGTCGGCGCCGGACCACTGGGCGGTGAAGCAGCTCTTCCCGACGATGCCGATCCATCGGCTCGCCGAGCGCCCGAGCCGCCTCGGCGTCTTCGCCGACCTCACCTGCGACTCCGACGGCAAGATGGACCAGTTCATCGACCGACGCGACGTGAAGCACGTGCTGGAACTGCACCCGCTCGTTCCCGGGGAGCCCTACTACATCGGGGTCTTCCTCGTCGGCGCGTACCAGGAGATCCTGGGCGACCTGCACAACCTGTTCGGCGACACCGACGCGGTGCACGTCCGTCTCGGGGAAGGCGACCGGCTCGAGATCGAGCACCTGGTCGAGGGCGACTCGGTCGAGGAGGTCCTGGGCTACGTCCAGTACTCCCGGTCGGAGCTCGTCGAGCGCGCGCGCCGGGCGATCGAGGTCGCCCTGCGCGAGAACCGCATCACGGTCGACGAGTCCGCCCGGCTGCGCAGGCGTTACGACCAGGGACTGAGCGGATACACCTACCTGGAGGTGAGGGATGCGAGCCCCGACGTCGGCGCCGCGAAGAACCCTCCGCGCGCCGCGAACGGCTGAGCCGCCCCGCCCCTTCCGCGCCACTCCCTCCGCGCCCCGCGCTCCCCGATCGATCGCGGGGAGAATGCGCGCGGCCGCGACGGTCGCGGCCGCGTCCGCCGCGCTCTCGATTCTGCCGGGCCCGGCGAGCGCCGACCTCGCCGAACGGCGTACGCCGGTCGTCCGGGCGGTCGAGCGGGCAGGACCGGCGGTCGTCAACGTCTCGACCGAGCACGTCGTCGAACTGCGCTCCGATCCCTTCTTCGAGCAGTTCTACCGCGACTTCTTCGACGCCCGACCGCGCGGCCGCCGGATGACCCAGACGAGCCTCGGCTCCGGCGTGCTCGTCCGGTCGGACGGATACGTCGTGACCAACGCCCACGTGGTCGCCCGCGGTTCGAAGATCCGCGTCACCCTCGCCGACGAGCGGGAGTTCGACGCGAAGGTGGTCGGGACCGACGCGGCGGCCGACCTCGCCGTCCTCCGGATCTCCGGCACGAACCTGCCGTCCGTCGATTTCGGCGACTCCTCCGACGTCATGATCGGCGAGACCGTGATCGCGATCGGCAACCCCTTCGGCTTCTCCCACAGCGTCACGACCGGGGTGGTGAGCGCGACCGGCCGCTCGCTGCGAACCGAGGGACAGACCTTCCTCGACTTCATCCAGACCGACGCATCGATCAATCCCGGCAACTCGGGCGGCGCGCTGCTGAACGTCGACGGCTCGATCATCGGCATCGCCACGGCCATCTACGGCGGCGCGCAGAACATCGGCTTCGCGATTCCCTCGAACCGAGCGCGCAGGGTCGTCGACGACCTGATCCGCTACGGAAGCGTGCGGCGCGGAGACGCCGGGCTTCGCGTCCAGGACCTGACGCCCGAACTCGCGTCGGCCCTCGGGGCCTCGCAGGCGAAGGGCGCGGTCGTCCGCGACGTGGACCCCGGGGGACCGGCCGAGCAGGCGGGGCTTCGCCGCGGCGACGTGATCTCCGCGGTCGACGGCCGCGACGTGCGGGACGCCGCCGAGTTCGAGGGGCGGCTTCGCGACCTCGCCCCCGAGGACGTGCTCCGTCTCGAAGTCCAGCGAGACGGGGCGCCGCGCGAAGTCGTCCTTCGGGCGCGGCCGCTCGCCGAGGGCACGATCGAGGACCGCGCGTGGCGGGCGCTCGGGTTCCGTGTCCGGCCCCGCCGGGGCGGCGGTCTCGAGATCGTCGAGGTCCGGCCGGGGAGCCGCGTCGCCCGCTCGGGCGTGCACGCAGGAGACCTGCTGCTGGCCATGCGCGGGCGGGGTGTCGAGTCCCCGGCCGAGTTCCAGGAGGCCGTCCGGGGCCTCGGTCCCTCCCAGGCGGTCGACCTGGTCATCCAGCGGGGCCCCCGCCAGTACGGGCTCACGGTGCCCTTCGAGGAGTGATTCCGGGGTGCGGGAGCACCTCCCCGAATTTGCCGCCGCGGCGATTGCCCCCCGCCGCCTTTCGCTGATAGGGGTCGCCGGAATTCTCGACAGGCCCGACTTCCCAACCCGCGGGCCTCGCTTCGGACAGGAGTCTTGCCATGCCGACTGGACGCGTGAAGTGGTTCAACAACTCGAAGGGTTACGGTTTCATCGTGCAGGAGGACGGCCCCGAGCTGTTCGTGCACTACTCCGCGATCCAGGGCGACGGGTACAAGACCCTCGTCGAGGGACAGACCGTGCAGTTCGAGGTCACGCAGAGCGACAAGGGCCCGCAGGCGGCCAACGTCGTCAAGGTCGACTGAAGAAAGTCCGACCCCTCCGAACCGCCCCGGTGGACGTCCGGCCGCTCCGCGTGAGACTGCGCGCGCGCGGCCGCGTCCAGGGCGTGTGGTTCCGTGGGGCGGCTCGCGAGAAGGCCCTCTCGCTCGGGCTCTCGGGGTGGGTGCGCAACCTGCCCGACGGCTCGGTCGAGGCGCTCGCCCAGGGCCCCGCGTGGGCGGTCGAAGAGTTCGTGGCCTGGTGCCGACGGGGCCCGTCGGGTGCGCGCGTCGACTCGCTCGACCGACGCGACGAGAGTCCGGGCGACGAACTCGACGAGTTCGACGTGGTCGCCTGATCGCGGCGAAGGAGGGACGGGCATGTCCGAGACGTCGACCGAGGAATTTCGCACCGAGCTCCGCGACTGGCTCCGGCGGAACCTGTCGCCCGACCTGGCGCCCGAGAGACTCGCGGCGCTCGACGACGCGTCGCGCGTCGAACGGCTGCGTCGCTGGCAGGCCGAGATGGCCGCGGGCCGCTGGGTCGGGATCACCTGGCCCGAACCGTGGGGCGGCCGCGGAGCGACGATCCCCCAGCAGATCGCCTACCTCGAGGAGATGAGCGCCGCGGGAGCCCCCACGGCGATCGGCAGCCTCGGCATCGGGATCCTCGGGCCGCCTCTCATCGCCTACGGCAACGAGGAGCAGAAGCGGCGCTTCGCGCGACGGGTCCTGACCGGCGAGGACCTCTGGTGCTTCGGCTTCTCCGAGCCCGGCGCCGGCTCCGACCTGGCCTCGCTGCGCACGAGCGCCGTGCGCGACGGCGACGACTTCGTCGTGAACGGGCAGAAGGTCTGGACGACGCTCGCCCACCGTGCCGACTGGTGCATGCTCCTCGCCCGCACCGACCCGGCGAAGCCGCGGGCGAAGGGCGTCTCCTGCCTGCTCGTCGACATGCGCAGCCCGGGCGTCTCGGTCCGGCCGCTCCGGCAGATGACCGGGGAAGCCGACTTCAACGAGGTGTTCTTCGAGAACGTCCGCGTGCCGCGCGAAAACCTGCTCGGCGACCTCGACGGCGGCTGGGCGATCGCCACCTCGGCGCTCCAGAACGAGCGCGGCATCCTCTACGTCGTCGAGATGCAGATCCAGTTGAAGCAGGCCCGCGACCGGCTGATCGAGCTCGCCCGCGAGCGCGGCGCCGAAGGCGACCCGCTGCGGCGCCAGCAGGCGGCGCGGCTGTGGATCGAGGCGGAAGTGTTCGGCCTCACCTGCCGACGCACTCTCGACAAGCTGCTCCGCATGGGGATGCCGGGCCCGGAGGCCTCGATCGTCAAGTTGCACTGGACCGACGTGAGCCAGGGCATGCCCGAGTTCGGCATGTCGCTCCTCGGCTGCGAGGGACTGCTCTACGACACGCCGGGCCCCGACACGGGCCGTGCGCGGGCCGAGGAGGCGATGCAGCGCGGCTTCCTCTCGGCCCGCGCGGCGAGCATCGCCTCGGGGACGAGCGAGATCATGCGGGGCATCATCGCGATGCAGGTGCTCGGCCTGCCCCGCGGCTGAGGCGGAGCCCCCGATGACCCGCGGCCGAGGTCCGCGACGCGCGCTTCGCGCTGCACTCGTCGCGGGGCTGCTCGCGGTCGCCGCGGCCGGCGGGTGGCTCGTCGTCCTGCCGCTCGCGCTGCGGCCCCGGGTCGAGTCCGCGCTCGCCGGCGCCATCGGCGCTCCGGCCTCGGTGGGCTCCCTCTCGGTCGGACCGCGGGCCGACCTGTTCCTGCGCGCCGTGCGGCTCGGCGATGCGGCCTCCGGACCGACGGTCGAGGAGCTGGACGTCGACCCCGACCTGCGCCGGGTCCTGCGCGGCGAGATGGTGCTGAACCGAGTCGCGGCGCGCGGCATCCGCGCGTCGATCGAGGTCGGAGCCTACGGCGGCGTCGCCGTGCGCGGGCTCGTGTCGAATCCGGAGACGATCCCGCCCGGCGGGCTCGACGTCCGGGAGGTCGTCCTGCGCGACGCCCGCGTCGACCTCCCGGGGCGGGACGGGGAGATGCGCCTCGACCTCGATCGACTGGTGGTTCGACAGCTCCCGGATGCGGCCCCCGGGGCGGCGATCTTCGCGGGCTTTGCCGAGGGCGGTCTCGGGGAGCAACACCTCCGCGGCGAGGGGCTGGTCGAGACCGGGGCCGGCGAACGACGCGTCGACCTCTCCGTCGTCGCATCCCCCGTGCGGTTTCCCGGCGGGACGACGGCCCCGACGCCGACGGAGCGCGAGCGGCTGTCCCGCCTCGCCGCCGCGATCGGTGCCTGGCCCGAGCTCGAGGTCGTGCTGAGATCGGGATGTGCACCTGGCGCGTCGGCCGGGGACCCGCTCGCACCGGCCCGCCTCGGGTCGGTCCGGGCGATGCTGGTCGATCGTCGCGGCCTCCTGCCGAGTGCGGTCGCGAACGGAAGGTCCGACGACGCCGTGGCCCCCGGCCCGAACGACGGGCCCGGCTCGGCGGATTCCGTTGCGGGGAGCGCCGCGGGTTCGGGCTGCGTCCGGC
>JAGWVP010000061.1 GCA_018970825.1 bacterium
CGTCGACCGCGACCGACCCGAAGTCGTTCACCAGCACGAGAGTGCGCCGCCCGGTTCCCTCGCGCAGCAGGTGGTTCACGAGCGTGGTCTTGCCGGCGCCCAGGTAGCCGCCGACCACGACGACGTCGATCGGGCCGGACACGCTCAACGGGAGCGTTCCGCCTCGTAGGGGACGCCGCCCACCACCGTTCCCCAGACCCGGATGTCCTTGATCGCGAGCGGGTCGACCTCGAGGGGCGACTTCTCGAGGACCGCGAAGTCCGCGAGCTTCCCGCTCTCGATGCTGCCGATCTCGTGGTCCATGTGGAGCTGCCATGCGGCGCCCAGCGTCGTCGCGTGGAGGGCCTCGGCGGGCGTGATCTTCTCCGCCTCGCCGAGGTGGCGCCCGGTGTGCGAGAGCCGGTTCACCGCGCACCACATCGTCATGAGCTGGCCGATCGGGGTCACCCCGGAGTCGCTGTGGATCGAGAGCGGCACGCCCTCGCGCAGCGCCGTGCGGCACGCCCACATGCCGCGCGTGCGCTCGGGTCCCATCGTGAGCGTCCAGTGCTGGTCTCCCCAGTAGTAGGCGTGGTTCGTGAAGATGTTGGCGCACAGCCCGAGCCGCGCCATCCGGCGGTACTGGGCCTGCGTCGTCGTCTGGGAGTGCTGCACGACGTGGCGATGGTCGAGCCACGCGTCCTCCGCGAGCACGCGCTCGACCGCGTCGATGAAGACCTGCGCGCCTCCGTTCCCGTTGCAGTGGCAGTGCGCGTTGAGCCGCCGCCGGTGGAAGGCTCGCAGCTGGGCGGTCAGCTCCTCGGGCGTGACGACGAGCAGGCCCTGGTCCTCGCCCGTGAAGTAGCCCGGCCAGAGCATGACGGCGGTCCAGCCCTGGATCGAGCCGTCGGTGAGCAGCTTCACGCCCTGGTTGCGCATCTTGGGCGTGTCGCGCTCGCGCAGCGACAGGGCCTGCTCCGCCACGGCCTCGTAGTCGGTCGTGCGCCCGGGCAGCGTGGGCGCGTTGTAGAGCACGAGACGGGCCGGGAAGTCGTCGGCATCGACCACCGCGTGCCACGCGTCGACCAGCTTGGGTGCCATGAGCATGAAGCCGAGCAACTCGGTCGAGGTCGTCACGCCGGCGTTGCGGCAGAGCCGCCCGTGGCTGCGGACCAGCTCGGGATCCATGTTGAGAGCCATGAGCTTCTTCTGGGCGCGGACCGCGAGGCTCATCGCGGGGCCTTCCTGGAGCTCCCCGTTCGGCTCCCCGTCGGCGCCGCGCGGAACGCCCGGCGTCGCGCAGTCGCGGCCGATTCCTTCCTCGCGCAGGACGACCGAGTTCACCGTGAGCAGGTGTCCGCTCGCATGGCGCACGATCACCTGTCGCTTCGTCGACACCCGGTCGAGGTGCTCCTTCGAGAGCCTCGCCTCGCCGGGGAAGTAGATCGGGTCGAAGGAGTTCGCGACCAGCGGCTCGCCCTCGGGGAGCTGCGCATCGGCCCGACGGAGCACCTCGATGAGCTCGTCGTAGCCGTGCACGCCGGGAGCCTTGCCGCCGTCGGCGAGCGGGAAGTCGTGGTAGCCGACGTAGGGCAGCATCGAGATCATGCCGTCGGCCGTGTGTCCGTGCGCCTCGACGAAGCCCGGAACGAGGACCTCGCCCTCGAAACGCCGGTCGACGGCGTGCGGCCCCCACGCCGCGCATTCCTCGAGCGTGCCGACCGCGAGGATGCGCCCGTCGCGGACCGCGACCGCGGTCGCCTCCGGGTTGGCCGGGTTCAGGGTGACGATCTTGCGTGCGGTGTAGACGGTCGTGTCCGACATGATTTCCGGCTCCGGGGCGCGGTCCGCGGGCGAACGCGGACAAAACATTTCTCTGCGTCGCACCTCCCTGCCCCGCCGGCGACCCAAAGTCGAGGACGCGACGGATGGCCCGCCGGGCGCGGGCGGCGGCGCCCGGCCGCGAGGTCAGGAACGCGTCGACTCGCCCCGGGGCCTCTGGCAGGTGGGGCACCACCAAAGCGAGCGGTTCGCCGACGTCGTCCGCGCGATCGGCCCGGCACAGGCGCGACAGGTCTCGCGCTTGTACACGTGCAGCGCTTCGCGACGCGGTGGTCGCCGTCCCGCGTCGCGCACCGTGACGATGCGCCGCTCGGCCACGCCGAGGCGCAGCAGCTCGCGCGCCTTGCGCCAGATCGCGTCGAAGTCGCGGCGCGACAGGTCCCGGGCGGGAGTGGCCGGATCGATCCCGAGGAGGAACAGGATCTCCGCCCGGTAGACGTTGCCGATCCCGGAGAACACCCCCTGATCGAGCAGGATCGCGCCGACGTCGCGGCGCGTCCGCGAAAACGCTTCGAAAGCGCGGTCGAGAGCCTCCCGACTCGTCCTCGGCGCGATCGGGTCAACGCCGAGGCGCGCGCGAAGCACGCGGAGTTCGCCGGAAGTGAGCAACTCGCAGGCCGTCGGACCGACGAGGTCCCAGGTCCGTTCGGGACCGACGAGCCGCAGGCGCGTCGTGTCCCGCGGCGGTGGCGCGGGGTGACGTTGGCGGCGAAAGCGGCCGAACAGTCCCAGGTGGACGTGGACGACCCGTCCCGCTTCGAAGTGCAGAAAGAGGTGCTTGCCGACCGCCTCGGTCGAGCGAAGCACGCGGCCGTCGAGGCGATCGGCTTCGAGGAACCTTCCCTGCGGCGAAGAGGCCTCGACGCGATGGCCGACGAGGTCGCGCTCGAGGTCGAGCGCGAGCCGGTGGATCGTGTGGCCCTCGGGCATGTTCCGACCGCCCGCGGCCTCCTCAGCGACTCGCGGGCGCCAGGAAGCCCTTCGGTGGCACGGCCTCGATGTTGAGCTGTCCCTCGAGTCCGGCCTCGCGGTGCACCGAGATCTCCCGCCAGCGGGGGCTCGTCGCCATCGCGAAGAACGTCTCGCGGCTCGGGTACTCGACGAGCACCACTTCGTCCCAGAGCTGCTCGACCCGTCCGACCTGCAGGAACGTCGCGTCGCCGACGAACAGCACGCGGCCTCCCACCTCGAGGAGCCCCTTCATGAACTCCGCGCCGTAGCGTTCGTAGGCCTCGCGGCCGCTCAGGTGAGCGTCGCGGCCGTCGGGATAGGCGGCCCGCTCGCGGAACTTGAGCAGGTTCACCATGACGATCGGACCGGCGGGACCGGGCCGGCCCCACTCGGCGATCTGCTCGGGATCGGGGTAGACCCGGTTCTCGAAGTTCATCGAAGCCGTCTCCTTCGCGCCAGGGGCGCGCTCAGCGCCCGCCCTCGGCGAGCGAGACCACGTGGCCATCCTCGGGGCGCGCACGGCCCTCGAGCACGTCGGCCCAGGCGCGCTCCATGTCCGCCCGGCCCCGTCCGCGCACGACGCGGAGCCAGCCGTCCGAGAAGGTCACGAACTCGTGCCAGGCCTCGCCGAGCCTCTGCTCGAAGCCCTCGGGCCCCCACTCCGCGCGTCGCTTCTCGAGCTGCGTCGGCGCGAAGAAGAACGCGGGTGCCGGGCCGGGAAGGTCGCGCTCCGGGCGTTTCTCGCTCCAGTGCGTGGCGCCCACGACCGCGCTGTGGCGAAGCGCGTCCCCGAGCCTCCGGTGCACCCCGCCCACGACCTTGCGATCTCCCGAGTGGTCGACGAACGTCGCCGGCGACCCGGCATCCATCTCCGGGATCGCCTCGTAGGGAAGCACCTCGTCCCAGCAGCCGAGACCTCGGCAGAAGGCGAGGTTTCGCTCCGAGGTGAGCCCGATCGCACGGAGCCCTCGTCTCGAGAGGCAGAACGCGAGCGCGATCGCCGTCTTGCTCGAAGCGCTCGAGACGATCACCCGTCGGGCTCCGAACCCGTCGTTGTCGAACAGGAAGTCCTCGACGAGGAAGGACGTGAGAAAGAGCCCGCGCAGCAGCAGGATCGCGTCCTCCCGCCCCGCCTCGTACTGCGGGTCGGCGGTGGTGCGCAGGTACTGGCGGTAGGCGAGCGCGGTGTCGCGCCGGTGCGCGGAGGCGTCGACGAAGGAGCCTCGCGTCGTCTCGGCCGCCTCGACCACGAGGTGGCTGCCCATCGGGTAGAAGCCGAAGAAGCGCTCTCCCGCCTTCACCTCCGGATGCCGCGACTCCACCACGTCGGCGAAACCCATCGCGGGGACGCGCCCGAAGCCGCCTTCGGCGGGGAAGAAGCTCCAGTAGGCGAGCATGTCGCCGGTGAGCGCGTAGGACACGTTGTTCGCGGTGAGCGCGAAGCGATCGACCCGGAGCAGCACCTGTCCGTCGGCAGCGACGGCGGGCACGGGGGATTCGTCGAAGCGCGTCCTGCGAAAGTCCCCGCGATCGACCTCGAAGACGACGACGGAGCCTGGAGTGGCGGCGGGCATGGCTGTTCCTCCGAAACGGCGCGGGGCCGGGGCGCACCCGATCGGGCCGCGCTGAACTGGCACCAAGTATGTCGATAGTGACCTTCGCGTCAAGGAGCCCCGGCGATCGGCGAGAGCGGACCTTCGCCCTCTGCCGCAACGGCTTTCGCCGGCGCCGACGTCCCTCCGCACCCCTCGCGCGCCTTCAGCCGAGCCAGGGCGCGAGCCGCTCGAAGAGCCAGTAGCCCGCGGTCACGCCGAGGCCCCAGATCGCGGCGCGGCGCGCGAGGGAGGCCCGGGCGAGCAGGCTCGCGAACTGCAGCCTCAGCCCGAGCAGGAGCGCGACGATCGCCGCCTGCGCGAGCAGCAGCCCTGCCTGGAAGCCGAGCCACTCGGCGGGTGCTCCCGCCGCGGGGAGCCCGCCCGCCCCCGGTGCCCCGGCGAAGCCTGCACCCTGCGCGAGACCCGCTGCGAACGCGAGCGCCCGAACGGGGCCGTCCGCGCGAGCCAGCCCTGCGCGCTCGCGCCGCGCGACGACCGTCGCGATCGCGAGCAGGCCGCACGCGACGAGGAGGGCCGCGGCCGGGGCAGGAAGGACCGACGCACCGAGCGCCGCCGGCGCGAGAGCGAGACCCTCGCCGAGCGCGAACGCCGCGACGAGCGCGAGCAGCGCCCGGGCATCCGTCGCGAGCAGGAGAAGGGCCGCGACGAGGAGCACGTGCTCGGGCCCGGAGAGCGCGTGGCGGAAGCCCGAGCGCAGGAAGGACTCCGCCGACCCGATCCACGACGCACGGGCCGGGACCTGCCAGGCCGGCTGCGACTCGTTCAGCACGCCCTGTCGCATCGTGCCGTCGAGCCCCTGCACCCGGACCAGCGCCGTGATCTTGGCCACGTCGAGGTCCGAGACACCGATCTCGCGCCCGGCGAGGCCTCCGTCACCGCAGTCGATCGACCATCGCAGCCGGACGCGGTCGCCGCCGTCCTCGACCTCGATCGGCGAGACGACGCGGCAGCCCTCCGGCAGCTTCGGCTGCACGTCGGCACCGGGGAGCCGCTGCGAAGCGGACTTCCAGACGACTTCGTAGATGCCGGCCGACGTCTCCCGAAGCGCGAGCAGCGCGGGCTCGAGCCCGTGAGCGGCGGCGGCGCGGGCGGCCGCCAGGTCGAGCGACACGCCCGCCGCGAGGCACGCGGCCAGGAACGGGAGTCGCCTGCGGGAGAACGCGGCACGCCACCGGGATCCACGCTGGGCTCGCGCCTCCCTCACGACCGCGACCTCTCCTGCCAGGCGCGGGACTCGACCCGGAGCGGCTGTCGGGAGCGGAGGTCGCGCACGAAGGTGGCGAGACGCTCGGCTCGGCGCTTCTCGCGCCAGGATTCGAGGACGCGGCCGCGCACCGCTTCCAGCGACGGGATCTCGCCCGGGACGCGTCGTTCGACCGTCACGAGATGCCATCCGGCCGGGGACTCCCACGGCCCGCCCCAGGTCCCGGGCGGGACTCCCTCGATCCTGCTCGCGAAGTCGGAGCCGAACACCTTCTCGACCTGCTTGCGGGACTGTCCGACGAGTCGCGACGGCAGCGCGAACGCGTCCCCCTTCGCGACGGCGGCGTCGTCGTCGATCCGGCCGGCGCGCAGGTCGTCGAGGACCGACGCGGCGCGAGCGAGTGCCCCGGAGCCGTCGTCGCGCTTCGCGAAGAAGGCCTGCCGGAAGGTGGTGCGCCCCGGGGCACGGAACTCGTCCGGATGCGCCGCGAGGAACGCCTGCAGCTCGTCGTCGCCGACCTGGGCCTCGCCGCTGCGCGACGCGAGCAGGCGCATCTTCTGCACGAGGATCCGCCGAACGACCAGGTCCTTGCGGTCGAGACCGAGGTCGAGAGCGCGTGCGTAGAGAGCCTCGCGGGTCGCGGGGTCCTTGCCGTCCGCGACCGGGGCGCCCCCGGGACTCGCAGCGTCGTCCTCGAGCACTCGCGCCTGCTCCGCGAGCCAGTTCCTCACGCTGCGGTCGTTGCGATCGAGGCCGCGCGCCTGCGCCTCGCGGTAGAGGAGCTCCTCGTCGATCCAGCGGTCGACCAGCGCGGCTTCGTCGTCGGCGTTCGGCTGGAGACCGGTCGCCTGGGCGTAGTCCTCCCGCATCCGCGCGACCTGCGCGGCGTCGAGGACGACCGGCGCGAGCGCCTCGCGTCGCGCCACGGCCGCGAACGGATCGGGCCCGTGGACGACCCGGAACGCGAGCGCCCCGAACAGGAGGAACTGGAGCAGCGGGAATCGCAGGGAGAACAAGGACGGCCGGCTCAGGCCCCCGTGCCGAGGCGACGGCCGTCCCATCGCCACAGCGGGACGATCGACACCGGGTGCGCCCCGAAGCGGACCTCGACCTCGACGAAGTGGTCGACCCGGTCGGCCGCGCGCAGGTCGCGCGGCAGGGTCTCGATCTCGAGCACGGCGCGACCGTCGGACCGGCGCACGAGCGCCGCACGGGCGAGCCCCGTGGTCGCACCACCTGGGATCAAGCGTCCCGCGGGAATCGTCTCCTGCAGGATCACGTCGTCGTCGCGCAGCGAGACGACCACGTCCTGCGTCTCGGGATCGAAGCCCGGCGGCATCGCGCCGAGTTCCATGCGAAGCCGCAGCACGTCGCCTCGGCCGTCGGTCGGGCCGCCGCGACCGGATACCTGGTGCAGGCCTCCACCGCCCGAGCCCGGGAGGGAGTGGCCGCCGATCACGCCGACGAGACCCCGGCCGCCGCCGGCGGCCGGGGCGATCTCCGCGACGAGCGAGGCCACGCCCTCGGGCCGGAACCAGATCGGGGAGGACCAGGCGCGCTCCTGGATCGTCTTCGGCATCACGCAGCATTCCGCGAGCTCGGCGGGAACCTTCGCGGGGTCGGAGCAGTCGACGCCCTGCTCGTTGCAGAGCCACGTGCTCCAGCGACAGGTGGGCTCCTCGACGACGCGCGCGTAGTAGAAGGCGCGCTCGCTCGCGTCGAAGCCGGGATCGCTCCAGACGGCGCAGAGCGAATCGGCCCCCGCCCCGCTCGGCTCGCAGGTCCTCGTGTCGACGCTCCCGCCGTCGTCGCCTCCTGCGACGTCGAACACCTTCTCGTGGGAGCCGCCGTCGCGATCGACCCAGCCCTTCACGATCTGGAGGCGCTGGAGCCGTGCTCCCGGCGCGCCCTCGGAGCCGGGATCGCGGAAGGCGAGGACGCCGAAGCGGGGGCTGCGCCGTCCCGATACGGGGCCGATTTCGGCGCCCATGGGCATTCCTCCCCGGTAGGCCTTCTCCACGAAGCGCGGGTCGCCGCAGCGGAGGTCCGGCTCCGCCCCGCCGAAGAAGCGCAGGATCGGGCGCGTTCCGCTCGTGCCGTAGACCTCGCGGCGTCGCATCGCCGAGAAGATCGCGTCGCGCGAGTTCTCCTCGGCCCAGGCGACCGCGAGCCCGCCGGGGTTGTCGCGTACCTGGTTCTCGATCCGGCGCGCCGGGCTCGAGTCGGAGTTGCCCATCGCTCCGGGCCAGTCCCGCTCGGCGGTACTGCCCGGGGCCGCGTCGTGGCTGTCGGTGCTGCCGACGAAGCCCATGCGGAAGGGATTCGCCCCGAGCGCGGCCTCGAGGGCGAGGCCGTCCTTCAGCGCGTTGCGGACCAGGTTGCGCGCCGGGTAGTCGGCGGTCGCCGGTGGCGGCTCGTCGGGGCCCTCGTGCGCGTTCGGCCGCTGCTCGAACGCGCAACGCTCGTCCTCGGTGCCGACGCCCGTGCCGGCCACCCGGTCGAAGCGGCACTCCGAAGAACTCTTCACCTGGTGGATCTCGACGAGGGGCTCTCGCATCTCGCGTCGTGCCGCGTCCTCCGGACCGAGGGGGTCTTCGAATTGCCGCCCGCCGCTCAGGTTCGGGTTGTGCGGGATCACGACCGCGTCGCAGCCCGAGCCCGCGCCGAGGCAGTCCCTCTCGACCGCGTTCCAGAGTCCCTGCGGGATGCCCTCGGTCGCGGTCTCGAGCTGGCTCGAGGCGAAGGTCGGCACGTGCTCGTTGCGGAAGATCACGTTGCGATGCTGGTGGCGCCCGACGAGGCTCGCCGTGTGCTCGTAGCCGACGAAGGAGGTGAACGTGCAGGCGTCGGTGCGATCGTAGGCCTCCTCGGCCGCCGCCTGGATCTCGCGCCAGACCGACGCCGCCGCGGCGTCGCAGTCGATGCCGGGCGTCGCGCAGAAGCCGTGCGACGCGGGCGGATTCGGGATGCCGGCGGGAAACAGCCACTCGACGATCGTCGCGAAGCGGTCGTTCGGGTCGTCCGGGGCGCGCAGGTCGCGGCACATCGGAAGGTCGTGGACGCCCGAGTCCTCGCGCAGACAGAGGTCGACCTCGCCGAAGAACTCCGCGTGGTCGGTCACCGCGGCGAAGTCGAGGGGCCGGTCGATGCGGGCGCGGCGCGTCGGCTGCTCGTCGTCGTCGGAGAACGGGATCTCCTCGCCGCGGGCGTAGGCGTATGCGTCCGACGGGCCGGTCTTCGTGCCGTAGATCGAGGCGTCGGCGGAGTAGCGGGTGTGCACGTGGAGGTCGCCGAAGAACGGGCGGCGCAGCAGGTCGAAGCCGGCGCAGGGCTCGCGCGTCTCGGTGCGCCGCCAGGGGGCGCCCCTCGTGCCGTCGACCGTCGGCGGCGCGACGGGCGCGGAGGACGTGGAGTCGCACGCGGCGACCAGGAGCGAGAGCAGGATCACCGCGGCCCCGCGAATGCGCCGCGTGCGTGCGCCGCCGGAGTCGCACGGCCGCCCGGGATCGGGGTCGCCGAGGCTCCCGCCGCGGTCGGCCCCCGGCACGCCGAACCGTCTCGGATGGACCGGCCACCTCACGGCCGAGAGATGCCCCGCTGCCCGGCCGCGGGTCAAGGTCGATCCTCGCTTCACGACCCGCCGAGCCGCGGCCGAGGCCCGTCGGGAGCACACGCCCCGGGGCGCATGGCCGATCGCCCCCGCAGGCGATAGCGTCCGGGGGCGGAGCCGGGCCTTTCCCCGTCCGCGCGAGGATCCCATGCCCGACGTGCTGCGCACTCCCGACGACCGCTTCGAGGACCTCGACGACTGGCCCTACCCGCCGCAGTACCTCTCGTGGCGTGGGCTCCGCCTGCACTACGTCGACGTCGGCCGCGGCCCGACCGTGCTCCTCGTGCACGGCGAGCCCGACTGGGCCTACCTGTGGCGCGACGTGATCCCGGAGTTCGTGCGCGCCGGCTACCGCTGCATCGCACCCGACCACGTCGGCTTCGGCCGCAGCGACAAGGTCGTCGCGGACGACTGGTACGTGATCGAGCGTCACTGCGAGGCGCTGCGCCACGTCGTCGAGACGCTCGACCTCCGCGACGCGACGCTCGTCGTCCACGACTGGGGAGGGCCGATCGGGCTCCGGCAGGCGGTCGACATGCCCGAGCGCTTCTCGCGTCTCGCGATCCTGAACACCTGGCTCCACCACGAGGGCTTCGTCTACGGCGAGGCCATCCGGCACTGGCGACACTACGCGACGCGCTTCGAGCCCGGCACGGGAGACCTGCCCTGCGGCGAGGTCATCGTGCGCACCGCCGGTCTCCCGTGCCCCGATCCCGACGCGCTCCGACGCGCCTACGAGGCGCCCTTCCCCGACGCGACCTGGAAGGCGGGGCCGCGCCGCTTCCCGTGGTGCCTGCCGTTCGCGCAGCCCGAGGAAGGCAACGCGGCGGACCAGCAGCGCTGCTTCGACGCGCTCCGCGCCTGGACGCGGGGGCCCGTGCACTTCGTGTGGGGCGACGCCGACCCGATCTTCCCGGTCGAGTGGGCGCGACGCTGGTCGTCGCTCGTTCCCGGCGCGACGCTCGACACGATCCCCGGCGCGAGCCACTTCGTGCCGTGCGAGCGCGGCGAAGCGGTCGCGCGACGCATCCTCGCGCGCATCGAGTCCTGAGCCGCAGGCGACCTGCCCGATGGACGCGAGAATCGAGTCCACGGTCGCGACCGGGCGTCGTGCGAGGGCGGGCTCGGTTGCCGCACTCGCCGTGGCGCTCCTCGCCGCGTTCCTTCTCGGCCGGGTCTCGCCCGAGCAGGTCGCCGACCTCAAGCCGCGCCCCGATGCGGTCGAGTACGAGGAGGCGGCACGCGGGCTGCTGCGCGGCGACGGCACGTCCCTGCGGATCGACGGACGACGCTTCGCGCCGCGCTACCCGCCCGCGATGTCGTGGGCGGTCGCGGGGGCGATGCGCCTCGCGGGCGAGCGCCCCGGTTCCGGGGCGGTCGTGGCGCTGCTGTCG
>JAGWVP010000062.1 GCA_018970825.1 bacterium
CCCTCGACGCTCGCGATCTACCACCAGTCGACCTGGTGGGATCGCGGGCTGCACCTCCTGCGGGCGGCACGCGGGCCCCGGGTCGTCCGCGACCACAACGTCACGCCCGCCGCCTACTTCGAGGGGGTTCACCCCGACTTCGTCCGCGCGGCCGTGGGAGGGGCCGAGCAGCGCGCGCGCGTCGCCCGGGAGCCGGGCGTGCTGTTCGTCGCGGCCTCGCCCCTGAACGCCCGCGAACTGGTCGCGCTCGGCGCCGACCCGCAACGGGTGCGCGTCGTCCCGCCGTTCCACCGCGCGGAGGAACTCGCGGCCGCACCGCCCGACGAGGCCGCTCTCCGCCGCTGGTCCCGCGGCGGGCCGACGGTGCTCTTCGTGGGGCGCATTGCGCCGCACAAGGGGCACCTGCGACTTCTTCGAATCGCCGCGGTCCACGCGGAGCTCTTCGGCGAGCCGCTGCGGGTCCGCCTGGTCGGCTCGTTCGATCCCCGCTGGACACGCTGGCGCGCGGCGATCGACCGGTCGGTGCGACGCATGGGGCTTTCGGACCGCGTCGAGATCGTCGGACCGGTCTCCGAGGGCGAGCTCAAGGCCGCCTACCTGACCTCCCACGTACTGCTGTGCTGTTCCGAGCACGAGGGCTTCTGCGTGCCGCTCGTCGAGGCGGCGCGGCTCGGCGTCCCGGTGGTCGCGGCGCGACAGGAAGCGGTGGCCGACACGCTGGGGCCCGAGGGGCTCGTCGTCGACGGGGACGACGACCTGGTCGCGACGGCTCTCCACCGGGTACTGCACGACGGGGAACTGCGGGGCCGACTCGTGGAGGCGCTGCGGGAGCGCTTCGCGAGGCTGTGGGCGCCCACCGTCCTCGAACGCTCGTTTCTCGACGCGCTCGGCCCGCTCGGGCGCCCGCCGCGAACCGGGGTCTGACGGGATGCGCGTCGCGGTCGTCGTCCAGCGCTACGGAAGGGAGGTCCTCGGCGGGGCCGAGACCCATGCCGCCCTCATGGCGGGCATTCTCGCCCGCGAACACGACGTCGAGGTCCTGACGACGACGGCGCGCGACTACCACGAGTGGCGCGAGGGCTTCGCGCCGGGCATCGAGCGGATCGACGGCGTTTGCGTGAGACGCTTCCCGGTCGCGCAGGGGCGCCTCGCCTCGTGGCACGCGATGAGCCGACTGCTCCACGACGGGTTCGAGGCGAGCGCGTTCGCCCGCCTGCCCGTGCCGGTCCGCGAGGCCTTCGCGGAACGGGTGCGATCCTGGCCCGACGCGCTGCAGGAGGCCTTCGTGCACGGACAGGGCCCGGTCGCACCGGCGCTCGTCGATCACCTTCGCCGGGAGCGTCACGACCGGGTGCTGTTCGTCACCTACCTGTACCCGACGACCTACGACGGCCTGCTCGCGGTCGAGCGCGGTCGTGCCTTCGTCGTCCCGACGCTTCACGACGAGCCGCCGGCCTACCTGCCCGTGTTCGGTCGGCGGCTGCGCCGCGCGCACCTCCTGTGTTCGACCGAGGCCGAGGTGGCGCTGGTCGGGCGGCTCTACCCCGACGATCCGCCGCGGGCGAGCCTGCTCGGCTACGGGATCGACCTGCCGCCGCCCCGTCCGTCCGCGCCCGCGTTCGACGCCTCTTCCTACCTCCTCTACGCGGGCCGGGTCGACCCGCAGAAGGGCATTCCCGACCTGCTCGAGTGGTACGCCGAACTGCGGCGGACGACGTCTCGGCCGCCGCGACTTCTCCTGATCGGCGAGGTCGCGATGCCGCTGCCGAGGATCCCGGGTCTCGAGGCACTCGGGTTCGTATCCGAGGATCGAAAGCGCGAGCTCCTGCGCGGCGCGCTCGCACTCGTCCACCCGTCTCCCTACGAGAGCCTCGGCATCGTGATCCTCGAGGCGATGGGGTCGGCGGTGCCGATCGTCGTCCGGGCCGACTGCGAGGTGATGGTGGAGCACTGCCGCCGCGGTGGCGGCGGCACCTGGGTTCGGGACGGCGCCGAGTTCTCGGCGGCCGTCGCCCGGCTCGCCGGGGACCCCCGCCTCTGCGAGAGGCTGGGCCGGGCCGGGCGCGCCTTCGCGGAGCGCGAGTACGGGATGCCCGCCTACGTCGAGCGCCTGCTCGGCCGATTCCGCGGACCGGCTCCGGACCGCTCCTGAACGAGACGACACCGCCCGGCGCCGGGACCCAACCCCGGCTCTTCCCCCGGCTGTCACGGAACCGTCACATTCGGCGCCTAGGGTCCCCATCGGAGGTGGTCGACATGAGATCGAGCAAGCTGGTGGCGGTCGCGGTCCTCGCCCTGTGCGGGGCGATCCCCGGAGGCCCGGCCCGGGCCGACGACGTGACGGTCAAGGGGTCGGACACGATGGTGCTCCTCGGCCAGAAGTGGGCCGAGGTCTACATGGCGAGCAACCCCGGGACGAAGATCCAGGTCACAGGCGGCGGCTCGGGCACGGGAATCGCGGCGCTCGCGAACGGGACGACCGACGTCGCCGAGTCCTCGCGCCCGATGAAGCCCCAGGAGACCGAGGCCGCGGAGTCGAAGACCGGCGGGAAGGTGAAGGTGCTGCCGGTCGCTCTCGACGCCCTCTCGATCTACGTCGCCAAGTCGAACCCGGTCGAGGAACTCAGCATCCCGCAGTTGCGCAAGATCTACACCGGCGCCGTCGGCAACTGGAAGGAGGTCGGCGGGCCGGATCGACCGATCAACCTCTACAGCCGGGAGAACAACTCGGGGACCTACGTGTTCTTCAAGGAGCACGTGCTCTCCAACGACGACTTCGACCCGAGCGCCCAGACCCTGCCCGGCACGGCGGCCGTGGTGAACGCGGTCGCGAAGGATCCCGACGCCATCGGCTACGGCGGGATCGCCTACGCCGAGGGCGTGAAGCGCCTGCGGGTGAAGAAGGACGACCAGGCGCCGGCCGTCGAGGGCACGCTCGAGAATGCGCAGAACGGGTCCTACGGCCTGTCGCGCGAATTGTATTTCTTCTTCGTTCCCGGCCGCAACGCCGCAGCCGACCGGTTCGCGGAGTGGACGGTCTCTCCGGACGGCCAGAAGGTCGTGAAGGACGTGGGCTACTACCCGCTGCCGAACGCGAAGTGAGTTCCTCGCCCGCGGGTCGGCGGACGGCCACGACCGCGGTCGCGAGTGCGGCCTCGGAGAGTCGACGGAGAGCCGCGCGGCGGGCCGAGCGACTCTTCGGTGCCGTCGTCCGTACGGCCGCGTTCGCGGCGATCCTCGCGATCGTCCTGATCTTCGTCTTCGTCGGCCGGGAGGCGCTCCCGCTTCTCCGGCAGGGGCAGGCCCCCGGGCACGGCGAGGAAATCGTGTCGTGGGCGAGCCTCGCGGGACCGACGACCTATCCCGACCGGCCGCCCCGGTACGTCTGGCAGCCGGTCTCGGCGGTCCCGAAGTACAACCTGCTCCCGCTCGTCGTCGGCACCCTCAAGACGACCCTGGTCGCCATCCTGTTCGCGGGCCCCCTCGCCGTGCTCGCGGCGATCCTCACCTCGGAGTTCGCCCCGCGCTGGGTGAGCCAGGTCGTGAAGCCCACGATCGAACTCCTCGCCGGCATCCCGTCGGTCGTCCTCGGCTTCTTCGCGCTCATGGTCCTCGCGACGTGGCTGCAGGGGCTCCTCGGCGTGCGCTACCGGCTGAACGCGCTCACCGCCGGCATCGGCCTCGGTCTCGCGGTGATCCCGATCATCTACACGGTCGCGGAGGACGCCCTCGCGGCGGTGCCGAGATCCTACCGCGAGGCGTCGTACGCGCTCGGCGCGAGCCGCTGGGAGACCGCCGTGCGGATCGTCGTGCCGGCCGCGCTTCCGGGCATCTTCGCCGGCGTGGCGCTCGGCTTCGGGCGCGCGGTCGGCGAGACCATGATCGTGCTCATGGCCTCGGGGAACGCGGCCCTCGCCACGTGGCCGCTCACCGACTCGGTCCGGACGCTGTCGGCCACGATCGCCGCGGAACTCGGCGAGGTGGTCTTCGGCGGTCCTCACTACCGGGTTCTCTTCCTGCTCGGCGTGCTCCTGTTCGTCTTCACCTTCGCGGTCAACCTCGCGGGCGAACTCACGGTGCGCAGGCTCCGCGAGCGGCTCGGGGGACGCGCTTGAGCTCGCGGCTCCCGGGGCGCCCGTCGGCGGCGTGGAAGGGCAGCGCCTTCGTTGCGCTCTGCGGCGCCGCGGCCGCGATCATCGTCGCCATGCTGGCGATCATCCTCGCGGACGTGGTCCGCAACGGGTGGGCCGGTCTCGGCTGGGAGTTCCTCGTCTCGGCCCCGTCCGAGGGAATGCGGGGCGGCGGGGTCGGCCCGGCGATCTTCGGGACCTTCGCGCTCGTGCTGCTCATGACGATCGCGGTCGTCCCGGTCGGCGTTCTGACCGCCGTGTACCTCTTCGAGTACGCGCGGCCGGACTCCGCCTTCGCGCGCGCCGTGAACCTCGCCGTGAGCAACCTCGCGGGCGTGCCCTCGATCGTCTTCGGTCTCTTCGGCCTCGGCTTCTTCGTCCGTTTCGTCGGCGGCGGCATCGACCGGGTGTTCCACGCGGGCGAACTCGCCTGGGGCAAGCCGTCGATCCTCTGGGCGGCGCTCACCCTCGCCCTCCTCACGCTCCCGGTCGTCATCGTGACGACCGGCGAGGCCCTGCGAGCGGTCCCGGTCGCCGCGCGCGAGGCGAGCTTTGCGCTCGGTGCGACGAAGTGGCAGACGATCTCGAGGGTGGTGCTGCCGCAGTCGCTCGCCGGGATCCTGACCGGGGCGATCCTCGCCGTGAGCCGCGGCGCGGGCGAGGTGGCGCCGATCATGTTCACCGGCGCCGCCTACTTCCTGCCGAAGCTCCCCACCCGCCTCACCGACCAGTTCATGGAACTCGGCTACCACGTGTACGTGCTCTCGACGCAGTCGCCGGACATCGAGGCGACGAAGCCCATCCTCTACTCGACGGTCCTCGTCCTGCTGTTCCTCACGTTCCTGCTGAACGCGACGGCAATCGCCATCCGCGCGCGCTTCCGCGCGGCCCTGCGGCCCCAGGACGCCTGAGATGGAAGGCGGGAGCAACGACGCGACGTCGGTCAAGGTCTCGGCCCGGGACCTCGACGTGTTCTACGGCTCGACGCAGGCTCTCCACGGCATCTCGCTCGACGCCCGCGCGAACCGCGTGACCGCCCTCATCGGGCCGTCGGGATGCGGCAAGTCGACGTTCCTGCGCTCGATCAACCGGATGAACGACCTGATCCCGGGGATGCGGAGGCAGGGGCGGATTCTGCTCGACGGGGCCGACATCCACGACCCCGGCGTCGACGTCGTCGACCTGCGGCGCCGCGTGGGCATGGTGTTCCAGCGCTCGAACCCGTTCCCGAAGTCGATCTACGAGAACGTCTCCTACGGGCCGCGGATCCACGGGGTGTCGGACCGCGGGACGCTCGACGAGATCGTCCGGACCACCCTCGAGCAGGCGGCGCTCTGGGACGAGGTGAAGGACCGCCTCGGTGCGTCCGCGCTCTCGCTCTCCGGCGGCCAGCAGCAACGGCTCTGCATCGCGCGCGCGCTCGCCGTCGAGCCCGAGGTGCTGCTCATGGACGAGCCGGCCTCCGCCCTCGATCCGCTCGCGACGGCGAGGATCGAGGAGTTGATCCACGAGTTGAAGGAGCGGTACACGATCCTCATCGTGACCCACAACATGCAGCAGGCGGCCCGGGTGTCCGACACGACCGCGTATTTCTACCTCGGCCGACTCGTCGAGGTCGGTCCGACCGCGCAGATCTTCACCAACCCCGCGAAGCAGGAGACCGAGGACTACATCACGGGAAGGTTCGGGTAGGGCGAGGGCGATGGCACAGCACACCGACCGACGCTACGAAGAGGAGCTCGCGAGACTCCGCCAACTCGTGCTCGAGATGGGCGGACTCGTCGAGACCCAGATCGCCGACTCGGTCCGGGCGCTCGCCTCGAACGACGCCGAACTCGCCCGGGCCACGATCGACCGCGACCACGAGGTGAACCGGTACGACGTCGAGATCGACGAGGAGTGCCTCCGTCTGCTCGCACTCCACCAGCCCGCGGCGCGCGACCTGCGCCTGATCACGACGGGCCTCAAGATCACGACCGACCTCGAGCGGATCGGCGACCTCGCCGTCAACGTGTGCGAGCGCGTCGTCGAGCGATCCGGCCAGGGGCACGATGTCCGCATCGACCTTCCGCGGATGGCGGACATGGCCCGGGGCATGCTCCGCGAGAGCCTCGACGCCTTCGTGCGCGAGGATGCCGAGCTCGCCCTCAAGGTCTGCCGCGACGACGACGCGATCGACGCGCTCCACGGAGCGATGTTCCGCGAGATGATCGACTGGATGGGCTCCCACCCGGGGGCGGCCGTCGACGGAACCGGCCAGCTGTTCGTGTCGAAGTACCTCGAGAGGATCGCCGACCACGCGACGAACATCGGGGAGATGGTGATCTTCATGGTCAAGGGAAAGAGCATCCGGCACCTGTCGGTGCCGTCGTCGATCTGATGAAGCCCGAACGGACTCCGACGGAGGCGGCCTCGGCCACGGGATCGGAGCGAGGCCCGGTCGAGCGGCGCAAGATCCTCGTCGTCGAGGACGAGCCGGACATCCTGGAACTCGTCCGGGTGGCGCTCGAGGCCGAGGGCTTCGCGGTGGTGGGCGCGGGGGACGGGGAGCTCGGCTGGGCGCTCGCTCGACGCGAGAGGCCCGCCGCGATCGTTCTCGACCTGATGCTGCCCAAGCTCGGCGGGCTCGAGCTCTGCAAGCGGATCCGCGGGGCGCGCGAGACGGAGCGCATTCCGGTCGTCGTCCTGACCGCACGCGGCACCGAGACGGACAAGGTGGTCGGGCTCGAGATGGGCGCCGACGACTACGTGACCAAGCCGTTCAGCCCGCGCGAACTCGCGGCGCGCGTGAAGGCGGTGCTGCGACGGGCCTACGAGGCGCCGGCCGACCGACCTCACGAGGTCTACGAGAAGGGGCCGCTGCGGATCGACTTCGACAGCTGGGAGACGCGGCTCGACGGCCGCCGCATCGAGTTGTCGCTCCGGGAGTTCGAGCTCCTGAAGTTCTTCGTGACCCACCCGAACCGCGTCTTCGAGCGCGGGCAGCTGCTCGACCTCGTCTGGGGGCGGGACACCTTCGTCGAGCCTCGCACGGTCGACGTTCACATCCGTCGCCTTCGCCAGCGCATTGAGCGCGACGGTTCGATGCCGGAGCTGATCGTCACGGTCCGCGGGGTGGGCTACATGTTCGACGAGCGCGGTCTCGGTGTCTGAGCCGGCCGAAGCGGCGGGTCCGTCGATGCCGAAGGCGGGCGTCCACGAGGCCCGCTTCCTTCGGCTGCTCGTTCCCGCCCTCGTCGCGTGCGCGGTGCTCGTCCTCGTCGGCGGGATGGGGCCCGGGGGGTACGGTCTCGCGGTCGTGGCCGCGGCGGCGTCGGCCGTGGCGCTCGCGCGCCGCACCGCGGGCCGGGAGGCCAGGATCGAGGACTGGCTCGGCAGGGTGAGGAGGGGCGAGCGCGCGGCGGTCCCTCTCGCAGTGGGTCTTCCCGACCGTCTCGACAGGATCGCCGCCGAGTTCGGCGAGATCGCGGCCTCCCGGGCCGGCGAGAACGCCTCTCTCCGCGAGGAGCGCGACCGGCTCGAGGCGACGCTCGGCGCGATGGTCGAGGGGGTCGTCGCGATCGACGCCGCGGGGCACGTGCTGCGTGCGAACGACCGTGCCCGCGAGATGCTCGGCACCGCGCTCGGCGACGATCTCGAGGGGCGCCTCTGGGTCGACTTCAACCGCGACCCGGAGCTCGCGGCCTTCGTCCGCCAAGCGCTCGCGGGCGGCGTGCGCTGCTCGCGCGAGATCGAGATGCGCGGCGCGGTCGACCGGGTCCTCGACGCGAACGCGGGTCCGACGGCCGACGGGCGTTTCTGGGTTCTCGTCTTCCACGACGTGACGGAGACGCGCAGGCTCGAGCGCATCCGGACGGACTTCGTCGCCAACGTCTCGCACGAGCTGCGGACGCCGCTCACCGCCATCAAGGGGTTCGCGGAGACGCTCAGGTCCTCGGGCTTCGAGGACCGGGCGACGGCGGCCCGCTACGTCGACGTGATCGACCGGCACGCCGGGCGCCTGGGACGGCTGATCGACGACCTGCTCACGCTCGGCGACCTCGAACTCGGCCGCAAGCCGCTCGTCCGCGAGGACGTCGCCGTCGCGTCGGTCGCCCGCGACGCGGTCGAACTGCTCGAGGAGTCGGCTCGGCGCGCGGGGGTGTCGATCGTCGTCGACGTGGCCGAGGACACGAAGGTGTCCTGTGATGCCGATCGCCTCCAGCAAGTCCTCTCGAACCTGCTCGACAACGCGATCAAGTACGCCCCGGGCGGGCACGTGCGGATCACGACCTCCGGTCCGGCCGAAGGCAAGGTGGAGATCGCGGTCGCCGACGACGGGCGCGGCATTCCCTCCGCCGACCTGCCGCGCCTGACGGAGCGGTTCTACCGCGTCGACAAGTCGCGCGGGCGCGACCAGGGCGGCACCGGCCTCGGGCTCGCGATCGTGAAGCACATCGCGCAGGCCCACGGGGGCGAGATCGCGATCGACAGCCGACCTGGCGCCGGGACGACCGTCCGCGTGACGCTGCCGGCCGCCTCGGGGGTCGAGGGCGCGGGGGCGCGACAGCGCCCCGCGGCCGGCCACCCCGCGGCCTGAGCGCGGAGCGCCGGACGGGCGTTGCCGCCCCGGGCGCCCCGCGATAGGGACCGGCAGGATCGGGTGCCGTCGGGCACCCCCCGGCGGGCGAGGAGGCGGTGGGAACCAGGGCGCGCGTGCGTGCGACGGTGGAGGTCGGCCGAGGGGAGATCGCCTCCGGGCGACCGCCCGGGGGCGACGTCCCGGTCGTTCGCAAGCGCGAGACCCGGCCGAGAACGGCCGAGGCGACCGGGCGCGAGCCCGGCCCGGTCGCGGCCGGCAGGAAGCGAGCGGTTCGCCGCTCGGCGCGGGGCCCCCGCGGGACGCCGGCACGCAAGCGCCGGGGCAAACTCCGCGACCGGAGGCGATCGCTGCGGGGAAGGGCGATCGCGGGGCGGATCTTCGAACACCTCGTGTCCGGCGCGCTCGTCGTCGCGGCGATCCTCGCGGCGCTCGGCGCGACCTCGCTCGACGGCCGCCCCTGGGTGCTCGTCGCGACTCTCGGCCTCGCGACGATCGTCGGCGTCGCCCTCGCCGTCGCGGTCGACCGACTTCGCCTCGGGGCCGGGCTCCCGGGTCGCCTTGCCCTCGACCTGCTGCTGCTCGCGGCCCTCGTCGGACTCGCCTGGTGGTCGGCCCCGCATCGCGTCCTCGCGCGTCTGAACGAGATCGTCGCGGGCGAGCGAGCGACCCAGGAGCGCGTCATCCGGCACCAGGTGTGGGCCGCCTACCGCCGCATGGACAGGCCGCAGGCGACGAAGCTCGTCGAGCGCGGCGAGGGCTACGCGGCCGTGGTCGAGGAAGCGGCCCGAGCCTTCGGGGTCGATCCGGAGCTGATGATGGGCGTCGCCGCGACCGAGTCGAGCTTCCTGCCACGCGACAGCGCCGACGGAGGGCACGGGCTCTTCCAGGTCACGGCGGTGCCGGGATCCGCGACGGCCCGGGCGAAGCAGGTCCTCGGCGTGGAGCGCATCGACCTCGCGGATCCGCGGCACAATGCCGCGGTCGCGGCCGCGACGCTCGCCGACTACGCGGGACAGATGAAGGGCGACCTCTTCCTCACGCTGCTCGCCTACAACATCGGCCCGGCGAACGGCGGGCTGCGCACGATCATGGACCAGTACGGGGCTCGCAACTTCGCCCAGGTGCAGCCCTACCTGCAGCCGCTGCCGCGGGACTACCCGGTCCGCGTGCTGTCTTCCGCACTCGCCTGGCGCGTCTGGCGGCGCCTGCGGCGGCTCCCGGCCTTCGAGGATCCCGCGGAGGGACGCCTCGTGCAGGAGTCCGGAATCCCCGGACTCGGCGACGACGCCTGGCGGGCCGGCGAGCGCGCCGCAGCCGTCGCTCCCTCGGTCCCACGGTAGACGAGGCAGGCGAGAAGGCCGATCGACCCGCCGAGAACGAGCAGGTCGAGCGCCTGCTGTCCGGCTGCCCCCTGGCCGAAGGCGGACTCGCGCAGCGGTTCGAGCGCGAGGCGACTCCCCGAGAGAACGGCCGCGAACGTGAACGCGGTCGACCCCGCGATGCCGGTCGCGCGGCCGATTCGTCGGCCCGCGATCGTCGCGAGGAGCGCCGCGCCCGCGAGGTAGAGAGGGTAGGGATGGGCGGGCAGGGGGGTGGCGGCGCGCTCGGAGATCCGACCGAGCGCGACCTGGCTCCACCACGAAGGGCTCGCACGGGGCCAGCGCAGGCACCACGGCAGGTCGCACGGAATCCCGAAGCAGCAGCCCTCGGCGAAGCAGCCGAGGCGCCCGATCGCGATCGCGACCCCGGCGGGAGGTGCAACGGCGTCGAGGAGCCGCGTGCGCGGGACCGTCCTTCCGAGCCAGCGCGGCCCTGCGGCGGCGAGCAGGGCGACCGCGGCCGCGAGCCCGCCGCCGATGCGCAGCCCCGGCGTCGTCGGTGTC
>JAGWVP010000063.1 GCA_018970825.1 bacterium
GGTGCCGCCCGCCCCCGGGGCCGGCGCGGGCTTCAAGCCCGGTCCGGCGGGCGAGGCGCCCGACGGCAGCACGGTGCTCGACGAGTTCAAGCGCCGGATGGAATCCGCCGCCCGGAAGATGGAGCAGGCGCGCCAGTCCGGCGACGCGGCCGCGCAGCGCGACGCGGTCGGTGAGGCGGTCGGCACGGTGCTCGGCGGCGGTGCGAAGGTCGAGGCCCTGTCGCCCGAGCAGCTCCGGGCCTTCGTCCCGGCCTCCCTCGGCGGCCTGCCGCGCACCAAGATCTCGGTCGAGCGCAACGGCGCGCTCGGGCTGCAGATCTCGACGGCGCGCGCGACCTACGGCGACGGCGACCAGGCGCTGCAGCTCGAGATCACCGACATGGGCAGCGTCCGCGGCCTGATGGCGCTCGCCGAGTGGGCGTCCGTGCTGCACGAGACGGAGACCGACGACAGCTGGGACCGCACGCGCAAGGTGGACGGCCGCATCGTCCACGAGAAGTGGGACGCCACGACCGGGTCCGGCGAGTACGGCGTCGTGCTCGGCGAGCGCTTCGCGGTGAAGATCGCAGGCGAAGTCCGCCAGGTCGCGACGCTGCAGGCCGCTCTTCGCGGAATCGACCTCGAGGGCCTCGAGGCTCTCCGCAACCAGGGGGTGCAGAGGTGAACGTTCGCTCTCTCCGCGGTTTTCGCCGCGCGGCCGTCGCCGCGCTCTCGTTCGCGGCACTCGTCCTCCCGGCGGTCTCGCCGGCGGCCGACGAGATGCCTCCCCGCAAGCCCGGTCTCTGGGAGAGCTCGACCAAGGTCGACGGTCGCGAGGTCGGCGGCGGCAAGATGCGCCAGTGCATCGACGAGAAGACCGAAGGCATGCTGCGCGAGGTCGGACGCTCGCAGGAGAAGGACTGCTCGATGCGCGAGATGAAGCGCACCGGCGACACGATGACGATGAAGAGCATCTGCAAGATGGGCGACAGCACGGCCACGACGACCGGAAAGTTCACCGGGGACCTGACGCGGGACTACCGGGGGGATCTCCAGATCCAGTACGCGCCTCCGTTCGCGGGCAAGTCCGAGGCGAAGATGACGATCGAGACCCGGTGGCTCGGACCCTGCGAGGCCGGGCAGAAGCCGGGCGACATGATCCTGCCGGGCGGGATGAAGATGAACGTCGGCGACATGCAG
The DNA here is from genome assembly GCA_018970825.1 of bacterium. Classification (GTDB taxonomy): domain Bacteria; phylum Desulfobacterota; class Binatia; order UBA12015; family UBA12015; genus REEB422. Next base: position 1,180 of record JAGWVP010000063.1, read on the forward strand.
GACCCGACCAAGATGAAGGCCGCGATCCGGGACCTCCGAAAGTCCGCGAATCCGCAGCAGGCGGACCCCGCGGGCTCCCCGCCGGTCGGGGCGCCCGCGCCGGCCGCTCCGTGATCGACGAGGCGTCGTTCGCATGACCACGGAAAGCGAGAATCGCGGCGGCGGGGCGCAGCCCCGTCGTCGAGCGTCGAGAACGACGGCGCCGAAGCGGTCGAAGTCCACGAGGACGGGTGCGCGCCGCGCGACGGGCCCGGCCACGCTCTGCATCGACATCGGCGGAACCGGCCTGAAGATGATGGTCCTCGACGCCGCCGGGAAGCCGGTCGACGAACGCGACCGCGTCGACACCCCGCGTCCTGCCACGCCGAGGGCCGTTCTCGCGGCGCTCGGCCAGCAGATCGCGCGCCAGCCTGCGTTCGACCGCGTGTCGGTGGGCTTTCCGGGCGTCGTCGTGGGCGGCGTCACGCTGAACGCGCCGAACCTCGACGCGAGCTTCGGCGGCTTCCACCTCGAGAAGGCGCTCGAGAAGCTGACCGGCAAGCCGACGCGCGTCTGCAACGACGCGGACGTCCAGGGTCTCGCGGTGGTCGCGGGGAGGGGCGTCGAACTCGTCGTGACCCTCGGCACCGGCATGGGATCGGGTCTCTACCTCGACGGTCGGCTCGTCCCGAACCTGGAACTCGCCCACCACGTCTTCCGTCATCGCAAGACGTACGAACAGAGCGTGGGCGATCGCGCGCTCCGTCGCATCGGCAAGAAGAAGTGGCGCAAGCGGGTGCGCGAGGTGATCGACCACCTCGCGCCGGTCTTCAACTACGCGATGCTCTACGTCGGGGGCGGGAACTCCCGGCTGCTTCGCCAGGAGGACCTGCCGCGCAACGTGAAGATCGTCTCCAACGACGCCGGCATCCTGGGTGGCTTCCATCTCTGGCACTGAGCGCCGCGTGGCGGCGCCGCTCGTCGCGGCCCTCGCTGCCGTCCTGCTCGCGGCCGGCTGCGGACCCGTCCGGCCGCGCGGGCCCCAGGTCGTGGGAGCGCGCGAGGCGCCGCAGGCCGCCGCCGGGGTCCACTTCCGAAGCTGGGTGCTGCCGCTCGACCCCGCGCGCCTCGACGGCAAGCGCGCCCCGATGGAGTTCTGGCAGATCGCCGCGGCCGAGGCGCGGCGCCGGGGCGGCGTGGTCGAGGCACCGCGCAACCCGCCCAAGCCGGTGCGCGACCTCATCGTCGTGCTCGACACCCCCGACCAGGCCCTGCGGCGCAACGGGTTCGTCCTGCGCCGCCGCGGCCGCGACCGCAGGGGGCAGGATCCCGGGACCTGCGAGTTCACGCTCGAGGCCAGGACGACGGACATTCGCGCGGCCCACGCGACCAACGTGCAGTCCTCGGGCAAGGAACCGTTCACCCAGCACTTCGCGGAGGAGGTCGTCGTTCTCGGCGCCTCGCCGCCGGGCACCTCGCCGAGCCTCTGGTCGATGGAGGGAAACGTCCGCCGTTACGACAAGGGGAGGACGATGACGGTCGGCGAGTTGCAGGCGATCTTCCCCGGGACCGCCGGTCGCTTCGGTGCGCCCGACGCCCCGCTGCTTCCGGTGAACGGCACGAACCTCGAGCAGACCGAGGTCGACCTGGGCACGATCGTCTTCGGGGCGACCCGTGCGCGTGCGGCGGTCGTCGTCTGGCGGGAGGTGCCGACGCGTCGGCCGATCGCCGCCGACTTCGAACTGGTGGAGAAGCTGCCCGACTACTGGTCGCAGCAGCCCGCCGACGCGGGCGCGGCGCGCGAGACGATGGCAGCCGTGCAGGCGGCGGCCCGGGGCTGGCTCGGCTCGATGCCGACGCGCGCCGAGGCCGTCTACGGCGTCCCGTTCGCCCTCCCTTCGCAGGCCGGGGCGCGCTGAGAAGCAGGTCCCGGGTCCGGAATCGTCGTCGTCGAACCGGGGCTCCGTCTCGCTCCGGGCATTGTGGGCGAGGCGGCCGCCGCGCTAGCGTCCACCCATGGCACGGCCGAAGCTCGTGATCGGGAACCGTTGCTACTCGTCGTGGTCGCTGCGGCCGTGGCTCGCGCTTCGCGTCGCCGGGGTCGACTTCGAGGTCGAGCGCGTCGCCCTCTATCGGCCGGAGTCCGCGGAGCGGCTGCGCACCCTATCGCCGACCGGGCTCGTGCCGGTGCTGATCGAGGGCGACGTCACCACCTGGGAGTCGCTCGCGATCTGCGAGCGCGCCGCCGAACTCGCCCCGGGGGCCGGTCTCTGGCCCGAAGACCCGATGCAGCGCACGGTCGCCCGCTCGGTCGCGACGGAAATGCACGGCGGGTTCGCCGCGATCCGACAGTTCCTGCCCATGAACCTGCGAAGCCGTGCCCGGCGGGCTCCCTCGCTGCCCGAGGAGGTCCGTCGGCAGGTCGATCGCGTCGTCGAGACCTGGACGAGTTGTCTCGGCCGGGCGTCGGGTGGCCCCTTCCTGTTCGGCCGCTTCGGGATCGCCGACGCGATGTGGGCGCCGGTCGCCACCCGTTTCCACACCTACCGGATCGAGTTGCCGCAGGTCGCCCGGGACTGGTGCGACGCCGTGCTCGCGCTGCCCGCCATGCGCGAGTGGACGGAGGCGGCGCTGGCCGAGACCGAGCGGATGCCCGAGACCGACGCGCTCCTCGATCGCGCCTGAGGGATCGCGACCGGCCGATGCGAACCGAGCCGACCGCGTCCGGAATCGCGCGTGCCGCCCTGGCGACGATCGTCGTCGCGTGGGCCTACCTCGCGTGGGTCGGCTGGAACGAGCCGCGCTGGTCGACGGCGGAGCCGACCGGACACCACCTGCCCCTCTACGGCCGCTCGCTCCTCGACGGCCACGCGTGGGTCAAGCCGGCACCGCCTGCGATGCTGCGCCTGCCCGACCCGTGGGATCCCGAGCAGTACGGCGGTCTCGAGTCCTTCGACCTCTCCTACTGGAACGGTCACTTCTACTCGTACTTCGGCGTCGTCCCTGCGCTCACGCTGTTCGCGCCGTGGACGGCGCTCACCGGGCGCTACCTGACCGAGGCCTTTGCCGCAGCGTTCTACGCGTCGTCGGGTTTCGCCGCGGCCTTCGGTCTCCTGCTCGCGGTCCGCCGACGATTGCTGCCCGCGGCTCCGGGCTGGTCGGTCGCCCTCGCCGGGACGGTGCTCGCCGCGGGAAACCTCGTCCTGTTGCTGCTCCTGCCACCGTTCTACGGCCAGGTCGTGCAGGCGAGCGCGTGGTGCTGGCTCGCGGTCGCGCTCGCGGCGGGATTCGCGTCGACCCGCCCCGGCGGATTCACCGGGGCCTGGCTCGCACTCTCGAGTCTCGCCTGCGGCCTCATGGTCGGCTCGCGGCCGTCGCATGCCGGGGCGACGCTGCTGCTCGTGCCGTTCGTGCTCGCCGCCTTCGCCGCGCGGCGGGAGGACGGAGTTCGCGGGAGACGCGTGCCCCCGGAGGCCGCCCGGGCGACGAGCGGAAGTGCCGGCCGACTCGTCGCAGCCGCGATCCTGCCGCTCGCGGCCGTCGTCGTGGCGTTGCTCGCCTTCAACCAGGTGCGCTTCGGCTCGCCCCTCGAGTTCGGCCTGCGCTACCAGCAGTTCGGGCAGGACCGCCGTCAGCAGGCCTTCTTCTCGCTCGACTGGGCCGGCGAGCACCTGGTCTCGCACCTCTTCCATCGCCCGGCGACGGACTCGACCTTCCCGTTCCTTCCCAACGAGCCGACGACGCTCGGGGCGGCGGTGTTCCTGCCGTTCGACTGGCTCGTGCTGCTCCTTCCGGCGGGTCTCGCGATCCGCGGCGACGTCGAGCGGCGTCGTTTCGCCGCGGTGGCGTCGGCCGCGGCGATCGCGACCGTCGCGATCCTGCTCGTCACCTCGAGCTTCTACCTCGCGATCGCGCGCCACGCGGTCGATTTCCTGCTTCCCGTTTCCTGGCTCGCGGGGCTGGGCCTGGTGACCGCGGCGCACGCGCTGCGCGAGCGGCCGGTCGCGCGTCGCGCGCTGGCGGTCGTCGCGGCGGCGATCGCGACCGTCTCCGTCGTGACCACGCTGTGCGCGGCGATGGCCGACTGGAACCACCCCGAACTACCCTGGTTCGAGCGCACCATGAACGCCCTCGCGGGACTGCTCGTGCCGGGGCCCGGGGGCGACGGTGGCTGAGCCCCGCGCGGATCGACGCGGGTCGCGCGACGCCTCCCCGGCCGGGACGGGCGGGCCCGCGAGTCTCGCGATCCTGCTCGCGATCCTCGCGACCGCCGCCGTCTACTTCGGCTGGGCCGGGTCGTTCGAGTCGCGCTGGTCGACGCCCGAGCCGAGCGGCCACCATCTCCCGCTCTACGGCCGCTCGCTGCTCGAGGGCCACCCCTGGGTGAAGGAAGCGCCGCCCGAGATGTCGAGGCTCCCGGATCCGTACGACCCCGAGCAGTACCGGTCGTACTTCTACGTCGACCTCTCCTATTTCCGCGGCTTCTTCTACTCGTACTACGGCGTCGTGCCGGCGCTCACGCTCTTCGCGCCGTGGACGGCGGCGACCGGCGCCTACCTCACCGAGGGCTTCGCCGCGGCCCTCTACCTCTCGCTCGCCTTCGCGGTCTCGATCCTGCTACTGCGCGCGGCGTGGCTCCGCCACCTGCCGCGGGCCCCGGGCTGGGCGTTCGCGATCGCGACCGTCGTGCTCGGCTTCGGCGACCTGTCGCTGCTGCTTCTCATGCTTCCGCCGCATCCGCGCGTCGTTCAGGCGAGCGCGTGGTTCTGGCTCACGGTCGCGCTCTCGGCGTCGTGGGCCGCGCTGCACTCGTCGCGACGTTCCGTCGCGTGGCTCGCGGTCGCGAGCCTCGCCTGCGGCCTCATGGTCGGGTCGCGATCCTCGCACCTCGGCGCCTGCGCGCTGCTCCTGCCGGTCGCCTGGGTCGTGTCGCGCGGGCAGCCGTCGCGCGGGGTCGGCCCGGTGCCGGCAGGGCGCGTCGCCCGCGCGTTCGCGCCGCTGATCGCGATCGGGCTCGCGCTCGCCTGGTTCAACCAGGTCCGCTTCGGTTCGCCCTTCGAATTCGGCGTCCGCTACTGGCAGGACGGGGCGAGCCGACCGGGCCTGCGCTTCTTCTCGCTCGAACCGCTGCCCGGCAACGTTCTCGGTCACCTGTTCCGGTGGCCGCCCATCGAAGCCGAGTTCCCCTTCCTCTCGTGGAGCGACGAGTCGCTGGGCGCGCTCGTCCTGCTCCCGTTCTCCTGGCTCGCCCTGCTCGTGCCGATCGGGTTGCGAGTCCAGCGTGCGTCCGACCGCACGCCGCTCGCGGCGTTCGCGCTCGCGCTGGCGCTCGTGCCGCCGCCGATCCTGCTCGTGATCTCGCTGCTCCCGGTGCACTACGTCCGCCACGAGGTCGACTTCGTGCTGCCCCTCGCGTGGCTCGCGGCGCTCGGGCTGCTGTCGGCGGCGCACGCGTGGCGGGACCGACCGGCCGCTCTCCGGGCGCTCGCCGCGATCGCGACGATTCTCGCCCTGGTCTCGGTCACGACGACCGTGCTCCACGCGATGGGAGACTGGAACCACCCCGAGATCCCGTGGCTCGAGGGCCTGTTCTCGGCACCGGTGCGCGCATGGCAGGCGCTGCGCGGACCTCCCGCCGCGCCTCCCTGATCGCGGCTTCGCCGCCCCGGGAGTCCGGCGCCGGGGCGCCGCGAGGATGCCTCGTTCGAACCTCGCGTGGCACCACGCGGTCCGCGCGCCCGGCGAGCGTCGCGTCAGCCGGGGATCGGGACGACTTCGCTCGCGGGGAGACCCGAGCGCTCGGCGTACTCGGCGATCACCCGGTTCATCCGGTCCCGGTGACCCCGGTCGAGGGCCGAAGCGGGACGTCGCACGAGAAGTTGCAGGCACAGGAAATAGGGACTCGACCCGGTGCCGCCGGGCTCGTCGAGCCTACCCTCGGCGAAGTTCGGGGCCGCGATGCGGCAGGTCCGCTGTTCGGGCCTCTCGCCGCGGGCGAAACCGATCGTACCGATGCTCGACAGGAACACGGGGCCCGTCGGCGAGTCGAGTCCCGGGACGGCATAGGCGACCTCGCTGCCCGCGGCCCGGGTCGCGAGGCTGCGAACCGCGGCGAGTTCCCCGTTCGCGGAGTAGAAGAAGTACCACCAGCCGAGATCCGAGTAGGCGTCGCCGTCGTCGAAGGACTGCCGGTCGACCGAGAGGCGTCCGGTCCGCGGCCCGTACTTGCCTGCGCGGCTGCCGCGGGAGGAGGCGACCTCGTAGAGAGTCCCGACTTCCACCACCGGGCCGGCGGCGACTTCCGCGACGGGAAGTGCGGCCATGCCGCCGAGGAGACCGGCCGAGGCGAGGAACTGCTTGCGGGTGAGGTTGCGCGCCATGGGAGCCTCCCTGTTCGTGCCGGGGCGAACCCGGTCCGCACCTGCTCCTACCTCCGATGCCCGACCGACGGAAGCCGAATCCGCGCATCCGCCCAGCCGGGCGGTCAGCCGAGCCGCGGCTTCATCATGCGGCGGATCGCGGCCAGCAGGACGCAGAAGATCGCGACGAGGACGAGGATCGGCACCGCCACCTCGGAGAGCGAGGCACCGCGCACGATCACGCGCCGCGCCGCGACCTGGAACCAGCGCAGCGGAAAGAGCCCGCCCAATTCGCGCACGCCGTGCGGCATGAGTTCGTAGGGCAGCATCGAGCCCGACAGCACGAACGACGGCATGATGAAGAAGACCGCGATGAAGATCGCCTGCGCCGAGGTGCGGGCGAGCGTCGAGACGAAGGCCCCGATCGAGAGCGTCGCGAGCACGAAGGGCAGCGTCACCAGCAGCAGGAGCAGCATGTTGCCGCGGGGCCAGAAGCCGTAGAAGAACCCCGCGCCGATCGTCGCGAGGCCGAGCGACAGGTAGCTCACCGCGACGTTCGGCAGCAGCTTGCCGACCACGACCTCGATCGGGCGGGTCGGCTGGGCGAGGAGCTGCTCGTAGGTGCCGTTCTCCTTCTCCGCGACGAGACTCAGGGCCGCGGCCGAGAGGCAGAGGTTGGTGAGCAGGTAGCCGGCCATCGCGGAGAGGTAGAAGTCGAGGTCGCGCAGCGTCGGGTTGAAGCGGAAGCTCTGCCGGAGGTCGACGCCCGCCTCGGGACCGGTGCGCGTCGCGGGGCTCGTCCCGCCCCGGTCCCGCAGCCCGGGATCGCTGCGCAGGCCGACGTGGGAGGCGATCTGCGTCACGTAGCCGGAGACCCGGGCCGCGGTCATCGGGTCGGTGCCGTCGAGCAGGAGCTGCACCTCGGGGCGGCCTCGCTCCATCCGCCGACGCAGGTCGCTCGGGACGACCAGCACCGCGGTGACCGAACCTTCGCGCAGCAGGCGTCGCGCCTCCCCGTAGCTCTCGACCCGGCGGGGCGGCTCGAAGTAGCCGCTCGCGCCGATCTCCGCGACGAGCGCGCGGGAGGCGGTGCTCTCGCTGCGGTCGAGCACCGCCCAGCGGACGTTGGTCGGCCGGAACGAGAGCGCGTAGCCGAACACGAGCAGCATGATGGCCGGCTGCAGGAAGACGTTCTGCACGAGCGTCCTGTCGTGGCGCAGCAGGGCGGTCTCCTTGTAGGCGACCGCGAGCACGTTCGAGATCGTCCGGCGGAATGCGCTCACGTCCGCCTCCCGATCGCTCGCAGGGCGAGCGCACCGAGACCGAGCCCCATCGCCGCGATGATGGCGATCTCGGGCAGGAGCGTGAGGGGGCCCTCGCCGCGCAGGTAGATCGCCCGGCTCATGCGGATGTAGTGGGTCGCCGGGATCAGCTCGGCGAACCAGCGGAAGGGCGTCGACATGTTGCGGACCGGGAAGGCGAAGCCCGAGAGCTGGATGAGCGGCGTGCTGAGCAGCACCGTCTTCGACACGGCCTCGGCCGCGGTCGCCGACGTCGCCGAGATGAGCATCCCGAGCGACAGCGAGACCACCATGTAGAACACCGACAGCAGAACGAAGAACAGCGCGCTGCCCGCCGGCCACACGCCGTAGAGCCACCCTGCGACGAGCATCATCAGGACGACGTCCACCGAGAACACGGCGCCGATCGGCAGGACCTTGCCGAGCAGGATCTCGATCGAGGTGGCCGGGGTCACCTGCAGCTGCTCGAAGGTGCCCGCGAAGCGCTCGTTCACGACCGAGACCGCGATGATGAGCGTGGCCGCGAAGCTCAGCACGAAGCCGAAGGTGCCGGCGACCATGAAGGGGCGCCCGTCGAGGGTCGGGTTGAAGAGCGCGCGCGGCACGACGCGGATCCCCCCCGCCCCGGAACCCCGCGGACGGGGCGCGGGCCCCGCGGCCGCGGCGGCGCGGCCCGCGGGGCCTTCCGCCGGGACGACGTCGCCTCCGGCGGCGACGTCGGGCGCCCGCGACCGGTCGCCGGAGGTCGGGGGGACGACCACCACCGGGGTCTCCTCCCGCGTCGCCCGCCCCACGGCCGCGAGGACGAGGCTCTTCAGGTAGGCCTCGGCATTCGCCGCGAGGACCGCCTCGCCGCCGTCGTAGATCAGCTCGACCTGCGGCGCGGCCGAGCCCTCGCCGCGCGCTCCGCGCCGGCGCTCGAGGTCGGGCGGCAGGACGATCGCGGCCCCGAGATCGCCCGAACGCAGCGCGCTCTCGATCGCGGGCCGGCTCGACCACCGCGTCGGGGCGAAGTTCCCGCCCGCCGCGAGCTCGCGGACGATGCGCCGGCTCGTCGGCCCGTCGGAGAGGTCGAGCACGCCGAGCGGCAGCCCCGTCACCTCCGTCGACAGGATCGAGCTGAAGAGCAGGAGCGCCATGAGGGGGACCGCGACCAGGATCGAGATCGTGAAGGGGTCGCGCAGCGTCGCGAGGGCCTCGCGGCGCATGAGGATCCACAGTCGCCGGAAGCTCAAGAGGGTCTCCCGGAGAGCGCGCGGAAGATGCCGGTCATCGGCGGCTCGTCGATCGACACCCGCAGGTCGGGTCGCTCCCGCTGCACGTCCCCGACCGGCTCCATCCAGCCGCGATCGAGCGATGCCGCGGCGATCTCGAGCCCGTCGCCCGATCGGCGGACGTCGAGGCCGCGCGCGGCGAGCCCCTCTGCGACCGCGGCGAGGTCGACGGAGGTCCCCGGCCGCGCACCGTCGGCCGTCGCGACGCGGACCCGGTAGCCGTGCGACCAGCGCGCACGGAGCTCCGCCGGCGAACCGTCGGCTTCGAGGTGCCCGGACTCGATGAAGCAGACCCGGTCGCAGTAGTCGGCCTCCTCGAGGAAGTGCGTCGTCACGAAGACGGTGACGCCGGCACGGGCCTCCTCGGCGATCAGCTCCCAGAAGAGCGCCCGGTTGTGCACGTCGACCCCGGCCGTCGGCTCGTCGAGGAACAGCACGCGGGGCCGGTGCAGCGTGCTGAGCGCGAGCCCCGC
>JAGWVP010000728.1 GCA_018970825.1 bacterium
GGACCGACGACGGCGCGCACGGCCTCGGGGTCGAGCAGGAAGTCGTCGCGGCGGACGTCCGCGAACACCGGGGTCGCGCCGAGCCGCGTGATCGCCGACGCCGTCGCGAAGAAGGTGAAGGCAGAGGTGACGACCTCGTCGCCGGGACGGACGTCGAGGGCCATGAGGGACAGGAGCAGCGCGTCCGAGCCCGACGCGACGCCGATCGCGTGGGCGACGCCGATCCGATCGGCGACGGCCTGCTCGAAGGACGCGACCGCGGGCCCGAGCACGAACTGCTGCGAGCGCAGCACCTCGAGCACGCGCGGCTCGGCCTCCGCCGCGATCTCGCGCCACTCGGCCGCGAGGTCCACGCTCGGGATCGGCACGACGGCGCCTCCGGTCGCCGGGGCAGCCGTGCCGCTCACGGGGCCACGCGGTCGCGCAGCACCGCCGGGAGCGTCCGCAGCAGGATGCGCGCGTCGAGCCCGAGCGACCAGCGATCGACGTAGTCGAGGTCGGCGCGCAGCCCGTCGAGGAAATTCTGCCCGAGCCGGTTGCTCACCTGCCAGAGGCCGGTGATGCCCGGGGGCATGGAGAAGCGCTTGCGCTGCCAGGGCTCGAAGCCGGTGATCTCGCCCGGCAGCATCGGCCGCGGGCCGACCAGGCTCATGTCGCCCGCGATCACGTTCAGGAGCTGGGGCAGCTCGTCCACGTCGAAGCGCCGCAGCCAGCGGCCGACGCGGGTCACGCGCGGGTCGTCGCGCAGCTTGAAGATCGGACCGTCGGCCTCGTTCAGCGGGTGCAACATCGGCTGTACCTGCTCGGAGCCGTCGAACATGCTCCGGAACTTGAACATCCGGAAGCGACGCTTGTTCAGCCCGATGCGCTCCTGGACGAAGAACACCGGCCCCGGCGAGTCGAGGCGGATCGCGAGGGCCGCGAGGATCCACAGCGGCGAGGTCACGAGGACGAGCAGCGGCGCGAGCGCCAGGTCGATCGCGCGCTTCACCGCGCGGCCCCACGCGGAGTGGGTCTGCGGATTCACCGACAGGAGCGGCTCGCCGCCGAGGGACGAGAGGTGGGCGCGTGCGAGCGATCCGCCGAAGGCGTCGAGCGCCACGTGCAGGGCGACACCCTCCCGGTCGCAGGCCTCGACGAGCCGGTCGATCTCGGCCGGCCCGATGCCTCGGGCCGCGACGGCGACTTCGTCGATCGCCTCGTGGCGCAGGAGCTCGCTGATCGGCGAGATCGGCACCGCTCCCGAGCCGTCGTCGCCGAGCGCCTCGCGCACGGCGGCCGCCGGCCGCGAGAGCGCGTCCCCGGCGAGGCTCGCGACCACCGTCACCCCGAACAGCGACTCCTCGCCGAGCGTGCGCTCGAGTCGGTGCGCCGCCTCGCCGTCGCCGATCATGAGCACGCGTGCCGCACCGGTTCCCGAGGCGCGAATGCGCCGCGACCAGCGCCGCAACACGAGTCGCACGCCCGCGAGCAGGGTGGCCGCGACGAGCCCGTAGAGCCCGACGAAGAGGCGGCTGATGTGCGAGAGCTTGAAGACGAAGATCGCGGTCGCCGCGACCACGAGCGCCTGCGCGACGGCGATCGCGACCGAGCCGAGGATGCGGCCCCGGTGCAGGAGCGTCGCGGCCTCGTGCGCACCGCGGCGGCGCAGCGCGAACAGCGTCGCGGTCG
>JAGWVP010000729.1 GCA_018970825.1 bacterium
GGAGGATCGCATCCTCGACGGCAGCCTGTCGGGAGGTGAGGCGATCGGCACGACGGGTCGTGGCATCGGTCCCTGCTACCGCGACAAGGTGGGGCGTTCGTTCGCGATCCGACTCGGCGACCTCTATCGGCCGGGATTTGCGGCGAAGCTCGCCGACATCGTCGCCGTGAAGAACCGCATGCTCTCGGCGTGGCAGGGCGACGGTGCCATGCCGCTCGATCCGCAGGCGATCCTCGCCGATTCACTGCGGCATGCCGAGCGGCTCAGGCCGTTCGTCGCCGACACGACCGCGTTCCTGCTCGACGCGGTCGAGGATGGCCGCCGGCTCCTCTTCGAAGGTGCCCAGGGATCGCTGCTCGATGTCGATCACGGCACCTTCCCGTTCGTCACCAGTTCCAATTCCTCGGGACTCGGCGTGGCGAGCGGGTCGGGCGTGCCGGGCCGCTGGATCGAGCGCGTGATCGGCGTTGTCAAGGCCTACACGACGCGCGTGGGTGGCGGTCCGCTGCCGACGGAGCAGGGCGAACCCGTCGGGGTGCACCTGCGCGAGCGGGGCCGGGAGTACGGGACGGTCACGATGCGGCCGCGACGATGTGGCTGGTTCGACGCGGTGGCCGCACGCTATGCCGCCCGACTCTCGGGGGTCGACGAACTCGCCGTCATGCTCCTCGATGTGCTCAGCGGTCTCGACGAGCTGCGGATCTGCACGGCCTACGAGATCGACGGCGCCCGCACGACCCGATTCCCCGGCCAGATCGACGACCTCAAGCGGGCGATACCCGTCTACGAGTCGCTCCCGGGCTGGCACGAGGACATCAGTGGCGTGCGCACCGAGGCCGCGCTTCCCGCCAACGCCAAGCGCTACATCGCGCGGATCGGCGAGCTCCTCGGCCGGCCCGTCACCGTGGCCTCCGTGGGGCCGGATCGGAGCCAGACGATCGTCCTCGGGCGGTCTCGTACGGCGCCTGTGGCCTCCCATGCCCCGCGCACGCCGGCACCCACGTGACCACCCGCGCCTCCGATCCACCGGCCGTGGCGTCGGCGACCGATCCGGTCGGGACGACGGTCGCCTCCCGCGCGGGACTCCCGCGCCACGTCGCGATCATCATGGACGGCAACGGCCGCTGGGCGCAGGCCCGCGGCCTCCCGCGGATCGAAGGGCATCGGCGAGGGGTCGCCACCGTGCGACGCGTCACCGAACACTGCGCTCGGCTCGGCATCGACCAGCTGACCCTTTACTGCCTGTCGAGCGAGAACTGGCGGCGCCCCGCTCCCGAGCTGCGGGTCCTCATGCACCTGCTCGAGCAGTACCTCGTCGAGGAACGCGGGCTCCTCATGCGGGAGCGCATTCGGCTCGCGATGATCGGCAGCCGGGACGGCCTCCCCGCATCGACCCTCGCGGAGTTCGACCGGTCGGCGGCGCTCTGCGAACGCAACGCGGGGATGCGGCTGTGCCTCGCGATCAACTACGGCTCGCGCGGCGAGCTCGTGGCGGCCGCCCGCAGCCTCGCCCGCGACGCCGCCGCGGGCCGCCTCGATCCGGAGTCCATCGACGAGGGGCTCGTCGCAAGCCGCCTCGACACCACGGGGATGCCCGATCCCGACCTGCTCATCCGCACGGCCGGCGAGATGCGGCTGAGCAACTTCCTCCTCTGGCAGAGCA
>JAGWVP010000730.1 GCA_018970825.1 bacterium
TCCCGACGTCGCCGTGGTCGGATCGGCGAGAAGCGTCGCCGAGGCCCGGGAGTTCCTGGCGGCGAACCCGGCCGAGATCGTGTTCCTCGACATGGAAATGCCCGGGGAACGGGGAGTCGACCTCCTGGGCGATCTCGACGAGGGTACGCAGGTGGTGTTCGCGACCGCCCACCCGGAATACGCACTCGCGGCCTTCGACGTGGGCGCGGTCGACTACCTGCTGAAGCCGATCGACCCGGATCGCCTCCGAACCGCCGTCGAGCGGGTCCTACGCCGGCTCGGCGCGCCGGGCCACGCGAGAGACGAGGAGGACGAGGACGATGCGCGACTCGGGGGTGGCGGGGCGCAGGGGGCGGGCGGGGTCGTGTGGCTGCCTTCGCAGGACGGGCGAGAGCAGACGAAGATCGCCACGGCCGAAGTCCTGTGGGTCGAGAGCATGGGGAACTACACCCGGGTCGGGCTGGTCGGTCGCCCGCGGCCGGTCGTCTTCCGTCTCGCCCTCTCGACGTGGTCCTCGCAGCTGCCGGAAGACGCGTTCGCCAAGCTCGACCGCTCCGTGATCGTGCGGACCTCGGCCGTGCGGAGCAAGACGTGGAGGTCCCGGAACGAGACCCTGCTCGCGTTCGAGGGCGGCAACGATCCCCTCGTCGTGGGGCGGACCGCGGCGGCGCGGCTGCGGACCCTCCTGTCGAAGTGAGGGCTTCGCGTCGCGACGGGCGGCGCCCGGGGAACCGGCGGCGGCGATCTGCTAGGGGTCGGGGCGGATGACTCCCAAGCGCCTGCGCGAGCTCCTCGACCGCGTCGCCGCGGGCGACGTACCGGTCGATCACGCCCTCGCGGAGATCAAGCACCTGCCCTTCGAGGACCTGGGCTTCGCCCGCGTGGATCACCACCGTGCGCTCCGGGTCGGCTTTCCGGAAGTCGTGTTCGGCCAGGGGAAGACCGCCGAGCAGGTCGTGGCGATCGCGCAGCGGATCGTGGCGGCGGGCCACGCCCTGCTCGTGACCCGGATCGACGCCGAGGCGGCCGCCCGGGTGACGGGCGCGGTCGCGGGTGCGGTCCACGACCCGGTCGCTCGCACGATCACCGTGCGGGTCGCGGGCGAGCCTGTCGCGACCCGCGGCACGGTGCTCGTCGTCGCGGCCGGCACGACCGACCAGCCCGTGGCCGAGGAGGCCGTGCGGACCCTCGAGGCCTTCGGCCAGCCGGTCGAGCGGCTCTACGACGTCGGCGTCGCCGGGCTCCACCGGCTGCTCGAGGCCCGCGAGGCGATCGTGTCCGCGTCGGTGCTGATCGTCGTCGCGGGAATGGAGGGAGCGCTCCCGTCGGTCGTCGCGGGGCTCGTCGATCGGCCCGTGATCGCGGTGCCGACGAGCGTCGGCTACGGCGCGTCGTTCGGCGGGCTCGCGGCCCTGCTCGGCATGCTCAACTCGTGCGCGTCGGGCGTCACCGTGGTGAACATCGACAACGGCTTCGGCGCCGCGGTCGCCGCGGCCGCGATGAACCGCGCCTGAGGCGCCCGAGCCTCGCGCCCCCCGCGAGGCGGTGCTAGCGTCGGCGCGTGCCGGACAAGCCTTCCAAGCACCTGACGACCGGGCGCACCCGGCGCGCGCTCAAGGTCGGAACGCTCACCACGCAGGTGGGCGGCAGCTACCTGCTGAAC
>JAGWVP010000731.1 GCA_018970825.1 bacterium
GCAGAGTCCCTCGCCGCGATCGAGGGAGGACCGTCGCGCGCGCGCGACGTGGCGCCGCCGCCCGCGCCGGTGCCCTCGCCCGCGCCGGCCGCCGTGGCCCCGCCCGACACCGCCCCGTAGCCGGCGGACGGTCCGGCCTCCGGTGCCGCTGGTGCTGCCAGCGGTGCCGAAGGGCCCGCTCAGCCCGCGCTCGCGACCTCGGGCCGGAGCGCCGGGTCGATCGCGGGCACGCCCGCCGATGCCGCCGCCTCGACCGTCGCCGCGCGCAAAGCCGCCGACAGCGACTCCGGGTCCGGCACGAGCTTCGTGTCCGAAGCGATCCCGACGACGATCTCTTCGCCGGCGTCGCACCAGGCGATCGAGAGGCCGACGTTCCACGGCAGCGGCGCGAGCGGGATCGCGAGGCGCGGCCGCAGTCCCCCGATCGCGTCGGCCGCCGGTGAACGGGACTCGACGACGATCGTGTTCACCGACTGCCAGGCCAGGTTCGCGGCCGCGCCGCGGGCCGGCGCCGGCAGGGAGAGTGCGGCGTCGAGCACCCGGTCGAGGCGCTCGCGCCGCTCGCGGGACGAAGGGTCGCGTCGCGCTCGGCGGACCGCCGCCACCCGCTCGCGCAGGTTGCGGCTCCCGACCGGGAGCGGGACGATCGCGCCGCGATCCCGGTCGTTCGAGGCGCGCACCAGCACCTCGAGGTCGAGGTTCGACGTCGATCGCCCGCGCCGCGCGAGCTGGCGGCCGAGCCCGTCGGTCGCGATCGCGAGGACGACCTCGGCCGTGCTCGCGCCGATCGCTTCTTCGATGCCGAGGACGACGTCGCGGTCGAGCCGGGCCCAGGCGACCCGTCGCCCCCGGCCGACCGCGCCGTTGAACGGCGTCTCGGGTGCCGGGGAAGCGACCACGCGCATCGCGGACTCGAACCAGAGAGCCGCACCCAGGGCGCGTTCGCGCGCGACCTCCGGCGTGAGCAGGTCGAGGACGCCGCGGGCCGCGGTCACGAGCTCGCCGAGCCCGCCGCCGCGTGGCCTCGGGAGGTCCCCCCGCGTCGGTGCCGGCACGATTTCCGGGACGACCGCGGCGGTGCCGGCGAAGCCGGTGCCGAGGAGGAGTTCCAGCACCTCGAGGCCGCCGGCCTCGTCGACGAGGCTCCGGTGGGCCTTCGCGACCAGCGCGGCTCCTCCCCGCGGCAGGCCGTCGAGCAGGAGGAGATGCCAGCGCCGGTCGAAGGGCAGCGGGCGCGACCAGGCTTCCGCGAGCGCCTGCGCGAGAGCCGCGTCGTCGGCCGGGCGAGGAAGCGTCGCACGCTCGACGCGGGTCGATCGGCCCGTGGGCGCCGCCGTCTCGAGACGAAGGGCGGCCGCGATCGGGCTTCGCGCGGGCGGTTCCGACAGGCGCGGGTCCGCGGCGATCCGCGCCGCGAGGCGGCGCTCGATCTCGGCGACCGACGGGATCGCGTCGAAGAGCAGGATCGCCCCCGCGTGCAGCGGTTGCTCCTCGTCCCCCAGCGCCTTCCAGCGCGCGCGCTCCTCACCGGACGAGCGCGCGCGGCCCCCGCTCACTTCGGCGTCTCGAACAACTCGAGCACGCGCTCCGAGGGGCGCGCGATCACGGCCCGGCCGCCGCGGATCACGACCGGGCGCTCCATGAGCTCTGGATGCGCGAG
>JAGWVP010000732.1 GCA_018970825.1 bacterium
TCGCCTCCGCCGCCTGTCGCGCGCGGCCGATCCCTCCCGGGCGGGCCATCCCGGACCGACGACGAGTCCTCCTTCGGCGGGTCGGACGAGGCCGCGAGGTCCCCTTCCTAGTCCCGGTCCGACCTGCTCGGCCTCGGGATCCTGCTGCTCGTCGTCGCGTGGTTCTGGATCGTCCGCGTCGCCGGTCCGCGACCGAGTGCCCCCGGATTCTTCGAGGCCGACCTCTACGCACTCTTCGTTCCGCTCTATGCCTCGATGCAACGAGCGCTGCGAGCGGGCTCGCTCCCCTTCTGGAACACCTACCTCGGCTGCGGCTCGCCCCAGCTGGCGATGCTGCTGACGGCGAGCCTCTACCCGTCCCGCCTCCTGCTCCTCTTCTTCCTCTCGCCGACCGAGTCGCTGGAGGTCTCCACGATCGGTCACGTGCTGCTCGCCGCGGTCGGGACCTTCGCGCTGGCGCGCGCTCTCCGCTTCGGCCCTTGCGGCAGCCTCGCCGCGGCGATGGGATTCACGTGGGGCGCGGCGTTCGGAGAGATCGTGGCGCCGGCCACGATGCTGGAGCCCGGCGCATGGCTACCGTGGCTCGGGCTCGGGATCGTCCGGCTGTCTCGTCGCGGCCTCTGGCGCGACGTCGCGCTCGTGGCCATTGCCCTCGCCGCGCCGATCCTCGCCGGCGGCTACCAGGTTGCGGTCTACGTGGCGTACGGCGGGGCGCTCGTCTGGCTCGGCCTGCTCGCCGACCCGTCGGAGCGCGCCCATGCGATCGACCGTCGATCCGTCGCGCGTCTCGCTCTCGCCGGACTCCTCGCGGTGGCGCTCGCCTCTCCGCAGTGGCTGCCGACCCTCCTGTGGTCGACGGGGACGATGCGCTCGACCGAGGGGCTCTCCGACGCCCAGATCGACCCGCTGGAGTCGTCCGCTCGGTGGTCGCTCGAACACCTCCTCGGTCGTCGCGCGAGCCTTCCGGGAGAGTTCCTTCCGCCGCCCCTGGTCGCGCTCGCGGTGCTGGGCGTGCTGTCGCGTCGACGGACCATCCTGCCGCTCGCGGCCGGCGGCTGCGTCGCGCTCCTGCTTTCGCTCGGACGTGCCACGCCGTTCTTCGGACTCTATCGATGGCTGCCTGGGTTCGCGATGTTCCGGCTGCCGGTCCGTCTCTGGATCCTCGTGGTCTTCGCGGCCTCGCTCGCGGCAGCGGCCGGCGTGGGCCTGATCGAGGCGCGAGCACGCTACCGCGGGCGAATGCTCTCCATCCTGGGAACGCTGGTGTTCTGCATGGGACTCGTCTTCTCCTTCCGTGCCCTGCAGGCCGCGGGTGCAAACCCTTCGGAGGCCACGGCGTCGAAGGCGTTGCGATCGCCACTCGGTCTCTCGGATCTCCTTCCCGTCGGAGGCGAAGTGCTCTCCCTCGCCTTGCCGCCGTCGATCGCGGGTCCGGCTTCGCTCGTCCCGCTCGCGCTCTCGGCGATCGGGCTGCGTCGCAACGACTCGTGGTTGCCCTGGGCCGGGCGGGAGGCGCCGCTCGAGGTATACCATCCTCCCCTGCGTCGTCTCGCTGCGAAAGCTGGTCTGTTTCGAATCGCGCTCGTCGGGACGGCTCTCGACCCCGGCTGGACGGAGACGCAGGCGGCGCTCGTCCCCTTTTCGAGCGTGGGGCAGA
>JAGWVP010000733.1 GCA_018970825.1 bacterium
CGGCGATCGGAACCGGCGAGGCCTGGCGCGATCCGCTCTCGCCGGTCGAGACCCGGGTCGCCGACGCGCTCTCGCTGCTCACCCTCGAGGAAAAGGTCGGGCAGATGGCCGGCAGCTCCCTGCTCGCCGTGCGCGGGCTCTACCTGACGCCGCCGAACGACCGCGTCGGCATCCCTTCGTTCGCGATGGCCGACGGGCCGCGCGGGGTGAGCGCCGGCACCGGACCCGCGACGGCCTTCCCGGTCGGCATGGCGCGCGGCGCGACGTTCGACGCGGCCCTCGAGGAAAGGGTCGGCGAGGCGATGGGGCAGGAGATGCTCGCGCGCGGCGGCAACGTGATCCTCGCGCCGACGATCAACCTGCTCTACCACCCGCGCTGGGGGCGAGCGCAGGAGACCTACGGCGAGGACCCGTTCGCTCTCGGGGAGCTCGGTGCGGCCTTCGTCCGCGGCGCGCAGCGCCACGTCATCGCGACGCCCAAGCACTTCGCGGTGAACAACGTCGAGAACACCCGCTTCGACGTGAGCGCCGAGGTCTCGGAGCGGACGCTGCGCGAGCTCTTCCTGCCGCACTTCCGCCGCGTGACCGAAGCCGGCGCGGGCGCCTTCATGAGCGCCTACAACCGGGTGAACGGCGTCTACTGTTCCGAGAACGGACACCTGCTGCGCGAGATCCTGAAGGACGACTGGGGCTTCGAGGGCTTCGTCATGTCGGACTGGCTGCTCGCCGTGCGCAGCGTGGGGCCGTCGGCGCTGGCCGGGCTCGACGTCGAGATGCCGCAGGGCGACCATTTCGACGAGCAGCTGGTCGAGGCGGTGCGCTCGGGCGAGGTGCCCGAGGCGACGATCGACGACGCCGTCCGCCGCATCCTGCGCGCGAAGGTGCGGTTCGGGCTGGTCGACGGCACCCGTCCCGCACCCGACCCGTCGGTGATCGCGGGTCCCGAGCACGCGACTCTCGCCCGCCAGGTCGCGCGTGAAAGCCTCGTGCTGCTTCGCAACGAGTCGGGCGCACTGCCGCTCGACGCGTCTCGCTTGCGCTCGCTCGCGGTCGTCGGTCGGCTCGCCGACACGGCGAACCTCGGCGACAAGGGCAGCAGTTCCGTGAACCCGGCCTACGCGGTGACCCCGCTCGCCGGGCTCCGCGCGCGCGCCGGGTCGCTGTCGGTCGCGCACGTCGGCACGGACGCGCCGTCGGCCGAGGACCTGCGCGCGATCGCCGAGGCGGACGCCGCGGTCGTGTTCGTCGGGCTCACCTCGGCCGAGGAGGGAGAGGGCCTCGTCACGATCGGCGACCGCCGCTCGATGGAACTGCCCGAAGAGCAGCGCCGCCTCGTCCTCGACGTCGCCCGCGTCCAGCCGCGGACGATCGTCGTCCTCGAGGGCGGCAGCGCGATCACCATGGGCGACTGGGGCGAGACGCCGGCCGCGATCCTCATGGCCTGGTACCCCGGCATGGAGGGCGGCAACGCGATCGCCGACGTGGTGTTCGGCGACGAGAGCCCGTCGGGCCGGCTGCCGCTGTCGTGGCCCGCGAGCGAGGCGCAGCTGCCGCCGTTCGACAACGTGAGCCCCGCGGTCGCCTACGACCTCTTCCACGGCTACCGCCACCTCGACCGCGCGGGCGTCGCCCCGCGCTGGCCGTTCGGCTT
>JAGWVP010000064.1 GCA_018970825.1 bacterium
GACGCCCACGCGGCCCTCAAGCAGTCGGGCCTCTCGCTCGCGGCGATCGACGAGGCCCACTGCATCTCGGAGTGGGGCTACGACTTCCGCCCCGCGTACCTGCAGCTCGGCGACCGCCTGCGGGCACTCGGCAACCCGCCGATCATGGCGCTCACCGCGACCGCGACCGAGAAGGTGCGCTCGGACATCGTCCGCTTCCTGCACCTGCGCGACGCGGTCGTCGTCTCGGGCAGCCCGCACCGCTCGAACCTCGCCTTCGAGGTGCTCGAGTGCCGGGAAGCGGCGCGCATGCGCGCTCTCGCGCGCCTGGCACAGCGCCTGCGCCGCCCGGGCATCATCTACTGCACGACGACCCGCGAGGTCGACACGGTCTACACGCTGCTGTCGCGGCTCGGGATCCCGTCGCACCGCTACCACGGCAAGATGACGGGCTCCGAGCGCACCGCGCAGCAGGACCTGTTCATGAAGCCCGGCCGCCGCACGGTCATGGTCGCGACCAACGCCTTCGGTCTCGGCATCGACAAGCCCGACATCCGCTACGTCGTCCACGGCCAGTCGCCGGCCTCGCTCGAACAGTACGTGCAGGAGGCCGGCCGCGCGGGCCGCGACGGCGCGCGCGCGAACTGCATCCTGCTCTTCGACCCCGACGATCGCGAGACCCACGAGGCGCTGCTGTCCCGCTCACGGCTGCGGCCCGACCAGCTCTACAAGCTCGGCAGCGCGCTCGCGGCCTGGGGCTCCGAGGGACGCCAGCCGACGGTCGACGCGCTCGCGCTCTCCGCGGACCTGGGCGAGCGCCCGACGAACGCACTGCTCGTCCCGATCGAGGAAGCGGGGATCGTCGAGCTCCACGACGACGGTACGGTCGAGACGATGGGCGACCCCGAGGAGATCGAGGCGCGGGTACGGAGCCTCGCGAGCCAGTTCGCGACGATGCGCACCCAGGACTCGCGCCGTCTCGAGACCGTCGCCGAGTACGCACACACCCCGGAGTGTCGCGCGGTCTTCCTGCGCATGTACTTCGGCGAAGAGCACGGACCCTCCTGCGGGCTGTGCGACATCTGCCGGGGGCGCCCCGACCGCCCGACGACCTTCTGGTCGCCGATCGCGGCGCCGACTCGACCGGGCAAGAAGCGCAAGCGCGGCAAGGGTGCGCCGACGGCCCCGGCCGGACGCAACGCCCGGCGGCGCGGACGCAACCTGCGCAACCCGCGCTCCGCGCGAGTGACGCAGCCAGCGGCCACCCGCGTGCCGCAGGGCTTCTTCACGCAGCCTCCCGGCCCGCGCACGGCGCCGCAGGCGCAGGCCCAGCCGTCGCCCGGCGGCGAGCGGAACGACCAGGGCCGGCGCAACCGGCGGCGACGCGGACGGCGTCGGCGCGGGCGGCCCGGCTCGCCTCCGCCGCAGCAGCCGGCGCACTGATCGGAGGACGCCTTGCCGCTGGTCGAGATCGAGGACGGCCGCCTGAGGGCAGCGGTCCTGCCCGAGGCGGGTGCGAGCCTCGTCTCGCTCGAGGCGCGGGTCGCGGGCGCGTGGACGCCGATCATGCGCCCGACCCCGGCCGACGCGGTCGCGAGCCGCAACTCGTCCGGGTTCGCGAGCTTCGCGCTCGTGCCGTGGTCGAACCGCGTGCGCGAGGCCCGCTTCGAGTTCGAGGGCCACGAGATCCGCCTGCGCCCGAACACCCCCGACGGCCACGCGATCCACGGCGACGTCCGCAAGCGACCGTGGCGCCAGGTCCAGGCCGCCCCGGCAAGCCCCGGCGAGGCCGCCTTCGCGTTCGAGTCGTCCGACTTCGCCGACGTGAACTTCCCGTTCCGCTTCGCCTCGCGGGTGGTCTACCGGCTCCACGACGGCGCGCTCGAGATGCGTCTCTCGGTGACGAACCGCGACTCCGCGAGGATGCCCGCGGGGCTCGGCTTCCACCCCTACTTTCGCCGCTCGATCGCGCTCGGGGAGGAACCGCGGCTGCGCTTCGGGGCGACCGGCGTCTACCGCGATCTCCTGCCGCGCGAGGCCGCCGGCCCGATCGGCCCCGGCTTCGACTTCTCGCGCGAGCGGGCCTTCGGCACGGACGTCTTCGACCACTGCTTCGCCGGCTGGAGCGGGAGCACCCGCATCGAGTGGCCGACGAGCGGCGTTTCCGCGACGGTCTCCGCGACCGAGCCGTTCCGCCACCTCGTGCTCTACGTGCCGGCGGGCGAGCCGTTCTTCGCGGTCGAGCCGGTCTCGAACGCGAACGACGGCTTCAACCTGCTCGCCCGCGGCGTCGCCGACTCGGGCGTCCGCGTCCTCGCTCCCGGCGAGACGCTCGAGGGCACGGTCCGGATCGCGATCTCGACCCCGGTCTGACGCACGACCCGCGGGCCGCCCGTCCCGGGCGGGATCCGCTCAGCGCGCGAAGCCGCCCACGTAGGGCAGCCGGTCGGCGGTCTCGCGGACCTTCGGCAGCGCGTCGACCAGGATCCGGGTCGCGTCCCACGTTCCGCGCAGGAGCTGGGTGCGCGCCCCCTCGGGCATCGACACGGGAACCGACGTTCCGCCGCGGGTCGCCGTCATCGCGTCGAGGTCGACGACCAGGTCCTGCGAGGGGTCCGCCTCGACCGCGCGCAGTAGCGACGCCACGTCGGCCTCGCTCGCGGTCACGCAGGGGATCCCCATCGCGACGCAGTTGCCGAAGAAGATGTCGGCGAAGGACTCGCCGACGATCGCCTGCACGCCCCAGCGCCACATCGCCTGCGGCGCGTGCTCGCGCGAGGAGCCGCAGCCGAAGTTCTTGTTCACGATCGCGACGCGCGGGCCCTTCGCCCGGAACCGCGGGTCGTTCATCGGGTGGTCGAGCGGCTTGCCGTCGGCGCCGAAGCGCGCGTCGCGGAAGGCGAGCTCGCCGAGCCCGTCGAAGGTGATCGCGGTCATGAAGCGGGCCGGGATGATCCGGTCGGTGTCGATGTCGTTGCCCGGCAGCGGGATCGGTCGGCCCGAGACCCGAGTCACGGGGAGGAGGGCGCTCTTCTTCGCCTGGTCGGTCATGGTCGTCTCCTTCGCCCGCTCAGGCCGGGGCCTTCGAGAGGAAGTCGCGCACGTCGACCACCGCGCCCTCGATCGCGGCGGCCGCGACCATCGCCGGGCTCATGAGCAGCGTGCGGCCGCTCGGGCTGCCCTGGCGCCCCTTGAAGTTGCGGTTGCTCGAGGACGCACAGACCTGGCGGCCGGAGAGCTTGTCGGGGTTCATCGCGAGGCACATCGAGCAGCCCGGGAGCCGCCACTCGAAGCCGGCCGCGCGGAAGGTCTCGTGGAGCCCCTCGGCCTCCGCGGCGCGCGCGACGGCCTGCGAGCCGGGGACGACGAGCGCCTTCACGCCCGGCTTCACGCGCCCGAGCCGCGCGACCTTCGCCGCCTCGCGCAGGTCCGACAGCCGACCGTTCGTGCAGGAGCCGATGAAGGCCACGTCGATCTTCGTCCCGGCGATCGCCTGCCCGGCCGCGAGCCCCATGTACTCGTAGGCGTCCTCGACCGTCGCGCGCTCGTCGGCGGCGAACGCGGCCGCGGCGGGCACCTTCTCGTCGACGCCGATCGCCTGCCCGGGGTTGATGCCCCAGGTGACGGTCGGCGCGATGCCTCTGCCGTCGATCGAGACGCGGTCGTGGAAGGAGGCGTCGGGATCCGACGCCATCGAGGTCCACCAGGCCTCGGCGCGCGTGAACGCGTCGCCGGTCGGCGCGAAGGAGCGGCCGCGCAGGTACTCGACCGTGGTGCGGTCGGGGTTCACGTAGCCGAGCCGCGCGCCACCCTCGATCGACATGTTGCAGACGGTCATGCGCTCTTCCATCGACATCGCGTCGAAGACCTCGCCCGCGTACTCGTAGGCGAAGCCGACGCCGCCCTTCACGCCGAGCCGGCGGATGACGTCGAGAATCACGTCCTTCGCGTAGACGCCCGGTCGCAGCCGCCCGGTCACCTCGACGCGCCGGACCTTCGGACGCTGGATCGCGAGGCACTGGCTCGCGAGCACGTCGCGCACCTGGCTCGTGCCGATGCCGAAGGCGACGGCGCCGAACGCGCCGTGGGTGCTCGTGTGGCTGTCGCCGCAGGCGATCGTCATGCCGGGCTGGGTGAGCCCGAGCTCGGGCCCGATCACGTGGACGATGCCCTGGTGGCCGGACTCCGGGGTGAAGAGCCGGATGCCGAACTCGCGGCAGTTGCTCTCGATGGCCGACATCATGGTCTCGGCCTGCCCGTCGGCGAGCGGCCGCACCTGGGTGTCGGTCGGGATGATGTGGTCGACGGTCGCGAACGTCCGGTCGGGGAACGGCACGCCGAGCCCGGCCTCGCGGATCATCGCGAAGGCCTGCGGGCTCGTGACCTCGTGGACCAGGTGGAGGCCGATGAACAGCTGCGTCTGGCCGGACTCGAGCTCGCGCACCGAGTGCCGTTCCCAGACCTTGTCGAGCAGGCTCTTTCCCATGCCCTCCTGCTACTGGTCGGCGGCCGGGGGCGCAAAATCCGCTGCCCCGGCGTGCCTCCCTTGCCGCCGATCCGCCGTGCGAGCATGGTGTCGGTCATGTCGAGCCAGGCGGACGACATCGTCGCGGTGGGCGGCTCGCTCGATCCCGACACGCTGCTGCGCGCCTACCGGCGCGGCGTCTTCCCGTGGCCGACCGAGGGACTGCCGCTGCTGTGGTTCTGCCCGCGCGAGCGCGCGATCCTCGACTTCGCGGATCTCCACCTGTCCCGCTCGCTCGAGCGGGCACGGCGGCGCAGCACGCTGCGCTTCACGATCGACGAGGACTTCGCGGGCGTCATCCGGGCCTGCGCGGCCGCGCCGCGGCCGGGTCAGGACGGTACCTGGATCACGCCGGCGATGGAGCGGGCCTACCTGCGCCTGCACGGGCTCGGGATCGCCCACAGCGTCGAGGCCTGGGAGGGCGACCTGCTGGTCGGTGGCGCCTACGGCGTCGACGCCGACGGCGCGTTCTCGGCCGAGAGCATGTTCCACGCGCGCCCGTGGGCGTCGAAGCTGGCCCTGCTCCACCTGCTCGACCACCTGCGCGCGCGCGGCCTCGACTGGATCGACATCCAGGTGATGACCCCGCACATGGAGCGCATGGGGGCGAGCCTGGTCGCGCGGACCGCCTTCCTGCTGCGCCTCGAGCGCACCCGCAAGCGCGGGCTCCGTACCTTCGACTGAGTCGCGGGCGCCGGGCCTCAGCCGTCGGCGACGCGGCCCAGCTGGGACGAGGTGAGCATCCACTCGAGTACCGCCCTGCCCTCGGACAGACGCCCCCCGGCGGTCACGCAGGCCACGGCGCCCTTGCGGAAGTGGACCGCCACGCGGCGCGGATCTCGGGCGAGCCAGCAGGAGAGCAGTTCGCCCATGTCGGGCTCGTGCCCGACCAGCACGACCGTGCCGCCGGGGTGACGCTCGTCGAGGTCGGCCGAGACGACCTCGTGGTCGACGCCGCACGCGAGGGCGTCCCAGGTCCTCGGCTCCGCACCGAGCGCCTTGCCGACGATCTGCGCCGTCTGCCGGGCCCGCACGAGCGGGCTCGCGAGCACCACGTCGGGACGGACGTCGAGCACCGCGAGGCCACGCGCCGCGCGCTCCATGCGGCGTCGGCCCTCGGCGGTGAGCGCGCGGTCGAAATCGCGACCGGAGGACGCGAAGTCCTCGGCAATCGCGTGGCGGACCAGCAGGATGCGGCGCTCGGGCACGGCCCGACCCTAGCGAACGGACGCGGGCAACGCCGCCCGCGCGGATCCATGCATTGCGTGCCCTTGCCGCGAAGGCGCGACTCGCGGGACCCTGCGGTCATGTCGATCCCGCACGCGATCCTCGCAGAACTCGGTCACGGCCGCCTCCACGGCTACGCGGTCCGCTCCGGCCTGCAACGTCGGCTGGGCTTCCTGTGGCCGGTGAACCACGGGCAGGTCTACGCGACCCTCGGGCGCCTTGCCGCCGACGGGATGGTGGAGGCGCACGAGGCCGCGCACGGCCCTGCGGGCGAGGGGCCGGGACGCACCTACGCGCGCACCGCGTCGGGCGAGCGCGGCCTCGCCGAGTGGTGTGCACGGCCCGTTGCGCCCGCCGCCTCCGGCGGGGAGATCCGCGAGAAGATCGCGAGCGCGATCGCCCACGGCGACGCGCGCGTCGTCGACTCCTTCCTCGCCCGGCAGGTGGCCTCGTGCTCGACGCTGCTCGACGCCTGCCGCCACGAGGTGCGATCCCGCGAGACGGCGGATGCGGCGCGGGGCCTGCTCGACCGCGCCGCGCTGCGACTGCTCGAGGCTGACCTCGCGTGGCTCGAAGCGGTGCGCACGGCCTGCGCGGGCGACGCGACGTGAGGCCGGCTCAGGGCGGCGCGATGCAGCCCGGATCCTCGTGGCGCGCGTCGTTCACCCAGGTCGAAACCGTGCGCGACGTCATCCGGGAGGCGGGGAGCGCGACCAGGAGGGGCTGGAGGCGGGAGGGCTCGCGCACGGCGGGGTCGAGCCAGTCGGCCCAGGCTTCCTCCGGCAGGATCACGGGCATGCGGTCGTGGATCGGCGCGACCAGCTCGTTGGGCTCGGTCGTGAGGATCGTGCACGACTCGATCGCGGGCCCCTCGGGCGGACGCCACCGCTCCCAGAGCCCGGCCATCGCGAACGGGCCCGCGCCCCTCAGCGTGAAGAGCCAGGGCTGCTTGCGGCCGCCGCCGGGCAGGGCCTGCCACTCGTAGAAGCCGCTCGCCGGGACGAGGCAGCGGCGCTGGCGGAACGCCGCGCGGAACGCGGGCTTCGTCGCGGCGGTGTCGGAACGGGCGTTGATCAGCGTCACGGCGCGCGGCACCTCCTTCGCCCATGACGGCACGAGCCCCCACCGCAGCAGGTCGAGGCTCCTTCGCCCCGAAGCACCGGCCGCCCGCACGACCGCGACCCGCTGGCCCGGCGCCACGTTGTAGCGCGGCGCGAGTTCCGCGGGCGGATCGACGCCGAAGGCCTCGGCGATCGCCTGCGCCGGCGTCGTGAGTACGAAGCGGCCGCACATGGCCCGCTTCCTAGCCCGCCGCGCGTCGGCTCGCGACGGCGCGCCGATCGTGCCAAGTTTCCGGCGCGACCGGCGCCCCGGCGGGCGACGACGCGAGGAGGAGGCGCCCGTGCAGCGACGACCCGATTTCCGCGAAGGCCTGGTCCGGCTGTCCGACCGGATCTGGACCTACCTCCAGCCCGACGGGGGCTTCGGGCTCTCGAACGCGGGCGTCGTCGGGCCGCGCGACGCCTCGGCCCCGGGCGCGAAGACGCTGCTCGTCGACACCTTCTTCGATCTCGCCCACACCCGCCGCCTGCTCGACGCGGTGGCGCGCGAGGTGCGGGCCCCGGTCGGTCGCGTGGTCAACACGCACTACAACGGCGACCACTGCTGGGGGAACCAGCTCGTGCGCGACGCCGAGATCATCGGCCACCGCTCGGTGCCCGACGACATGCGAAAGCTCTCGCCGGAGATGCTGGAGGCGCTGCGCCAGGCGCCGGACTCGGTGCCGGCCGCGCGCGCGCTTCGCGAGGGCATGGCGCGTTTCGACTTCCGCGGCATCGAACTCGTGCCGCCGACGACGCTGTTCGACGACCGGCTCGAGATCGAACTCGACGGACTGCGCGCCGTGCTCCTGCACGTCGGTCCGGCACACACGACCGGCGACGTGATCGTTCACCTGCCCGACGACGGCATCGTCTTCACCGGGGACGTGCTGTTCCGGCTCTGCGCGCCGCTCGGATGGGAGGGCACCTTCGATCGCTGGATCGAGGCGCTCGAGACGATCGCGGGACTCGGCGCGGACACGGTCGTCCCGGGCCACGGCCCGGTCTGCGGCCCCGAGGGCGCGCTCGAGATGCGCGACTACCTCGCGTGGGTCCGCGATCGCAGCCGGAGCGCCTTCGAGTCGGGCAAGAGCCTCGAGGAGGCCTGCCTCTCGATCGATCTCGGGCCCTTCGGTGAATGGCTCGAGCCCGAGCGCGTGGTCTCGCAGGTGGCACGAGCCTACCGGGAGCTCGAAGGGCTGCCGTTCGACGCGCCGGTCGACTTCACCCGCCACGTCGAAGTCATGGCGAAGCTGCGCGAGGAGGCCCTCGCCCGCGCCTGAGAGAGCCCGGTGCGCGCGGGGCGCTGCGCCCGGGCGGCTCCGCGCTCAGTCGGCGACGTGCCCGGGCGCAAGCGGCAGGTCGCGCACGGTGCGGATCCGCTCGAAGGCGGCCGGGTTCGGCGGGGCCGGCTCGCGACGCCACGGCGGGTCTGCGAACCACCGGTCGGCCGACGCGCCGTCCGCCTCTCCCGTGAAGGCCGCGAGCAGGCCCTCGACCCCCCGGCGGTGGTCCTCCCACGCGTGGTCGATGAGCGCGCGCTGGGAGCGTCGCTGGTGGCGCGCATAGGAAGCGAAGCCCGACCACCGCACCCGGCGCAGGAGGGAGGGCAGCAGCGCGAGCAGCGTGAGCGCGGCGGTCGTCGCGAGCCAGACCTCGCGGCGCGAGGCGGCCACGACCACGAGCCCGGTCAGGCCCGGCTCCCCGAGCGCGTGCGCACCGCCGAGCTGGGCCTGGACGACGCGCCACTCCTCGAGGGCCTGCCCGAGCAGGCCGCTGCGCACGAGCAGCCACGCGGCGAGCAGCGGCATCTGCAGGCCCACCCACAGGCCGAGCGCCGCCACCTGGTTCCACCCGGGCCGCCAGCGCCTCGCCTCGGCCTCGGTCGCGTCCGGGGGCATGCCGCCGCTCGCGACCAGCAGCCGCACGACGTTCAGCGTCGCGAAGAGCCCGGCCGCGCCGAGCAGCGCGGCCGCGATCGTCGAGCGCAACGCGACCGAGCCGATCGTCGCGCAGGCGATCCCGCAGAGAGCGGGCGGCAGCAGGTAGAGCTTCGCGAGCAGCGCGAGCCTGCGGCGCTCGACCGGGGTGCATCGCTCGACGAGCCGCGGGTCGATGCCGACGGCCCGGCAGAGGACGGGTGCGCTCACCCGGCGTCGCCCTCTCGGTCGTCGTCGTCGGACGCCCTCGGCGGGACGTCGCCCATGCGCTTCTTCTCCTCGGCGACGAACACCTCGTACTGGTGCTTGACCAGCGCGATCTCCGCCTGGTGACGGGCCTTCTCGGAGGTCCCGAGAGCCTCGGCCGCGTGGTAGCGCGCGGTGATCTGCATCGTCTTGCCGTCGCGGCTCGGGATCTCGCGCGGTTCGACGCCGAAGCGCGCCTGCGCGAGCCGCTTCTGGTTCTCGGACAGGTACTCGTAGGCGCCGGTCGACATCATGAGCTTGAACAGGATCGGGCCGCACTCGATCGCGAGCAGGAGCAGCGCGATCATCCACGGGACCATGCCGCCGATCTTGTGCGAGATCTCGATGCGCTTGAGCAGCCCGTCGAGGTGGGCCGCCCGGTGGGAGTTCTGCTCGCGGCTCGCCTTCAACCGCGCGTCGATGTCCTCGAGGTCGCGCACGTACCGGGCGATGTCCTGGCGGATCGGCTCGTCCTGGGCGGCGGTCGACGCCTTCCACTCGTCGAGTTCCTTCTGCATCCGGTCGAGGTTCGCCGACTTGTCCTGCCAGGCCGGGCCGCGCCCCGCCTTGCGCGAGCCGGAAAGCCCCTCGGCCTCCATCTCGAGCGCCTGGCGCTGCTTCAGGATCTCCTGGCGGCGCTTCTCGAACTCGACCGGCCGCTGGTCGAGGCGGGACTGCGCCGCGTCGCGCTTGGCGAGGAGTTCGTGCTTCTGCCCCTCGAAGACGAGCTCGGTCTTCTCGTTCAACTGGCGCTCGTACTCCTTCTGCTCGCCGGCGAGCGCGGAGTCGATCTCCGGCTTCAGGATGCGCAGCTCGAGCGGGGCCGACAGCACGATCGCGAACAGGATCGCCATCAGGATGCGGGGCAGCGCGCCGCCGAGTTCCTTCAGCGTGAGCCGCTCGGTGCCGTCGCCCTTGCCGGTGCTCGAGACGATGAGCCGGTCGAGGTTGTAGATGATCGCGGCCCAGACCGCGCCGGCCGCGAGCGCCATCCACAGCGCGCGACGGTCGAGCGGCTCCGACGCGATCGCCGACTCGCCGCGCGGCCCGAACACCGAGTAGAAGGCGTAGCTGCCCGAGATGAAGGCGAGCACTCCGGTCGTCAGCACGACGCCGCCGATGCCCTGGTACTTCACGCGGTCGCTCTCCGGGCAGCGCTCGAGGATCTGCGCGTCGGCACCGGCCGAGTGCCACAGCAGCCGGGTGAACCAGCCACCGGTCGCGTGGTAGTCGTAGGGGTCGAGCTGGTCCGGCGAGAGCGGCTCCTTGTCGCTCATGTCTGCCTCCTCCCGGCGCGGCCCGGTCCCGGGCGGCGCACGTCGTTGTCGTACCATCGGGGAACGCGGACGGGCCCGGGCACCGCGGGACGGCCCGGGA